>DAIRFL010000070.1:0-8634 GCA_036795105.1 Flavobacteriaceae bacterium
GGTGGTGGCTATTCAGTTATCAAAAAACTATAGAGAAGGAATCGTTGATTCCTTAAAGTCGGGAATAAGATCCACTATATATCACGAGTACCATCATTTGTCACGTGGATGGGCCATTAAGGACAATAAATTTAGTTATGGAATCCCAAATGCTATGGTCAACGAAGGTTTAGCTGTTGCTTTTGCAGAACAGTATACTGGAGCTGTTTACGAAGCAAATTCCTATACGGATCAAGCCCATTATTGGGTAAAAGAAATTTTAGAGCTTCCATTAAATGCTAATTACTCAAATTGGGTGATGGGGGAACATCCCGATGGAAGAACCTACATTGCCTATCGAACTGGAAATTATTTGATTCAAAAAGCAATATCTTTATCGGATAAAAACATTTTAGAATTAAGTGAATTAATGCCAGAAGACATAATCAACATCGCTGGCTACTAAGAACAAACCTCATTTAAGAATCAATTAATCCAATTTAAACAATCCTCTTACCCATATGAAAAACATACTATTCATTACTCTAATTACATTTCTAGGCTTTCATAAACTTTATTCTCAAGAATCAGATCAGATAGTAATTGGAACAAAACATTCCTTGCATTCAAGTATTTTAGACGAAGAACGATCGTATTGGATCAGTCTTCCAGACTCCTACAACGATGCGAGTGCTTCTTATAAAAATTATCCAGTATTAGTGCTTCTCGATGGGAATCTTCACTTTAAATCAATTTCTGGAATGGTCAATTATATGAGTTCTGATCGCTACAGAAGCTATAAAATTCCTGAAATGATTGTAGTTGGAATCGTCAATGTCGATCGTAGAAGAGATTATACTCCTGATAAAATTGTCACAAGGCGAAAAAACAATTCAGGTGGAGGTAAGAAGTTTTTGAGCTTTTTAGAAAATGAGTTACTCCCACTAATCGACCAAAAGTATAGAACAGATAAGTATCGCATCCTTTATGGGCATTCTTTAGGAGGACTCTTAACAACCCATGCTTATATGAATGAATCTTCGAGTTTTAAGTCTTTTATTGCAGTAGATCCAAGTTTTGGAACCTGGGATTCAGAAACCATGGACCGAAAATTAGATTCCTTAACTCCAAATTCATTTGACAGATATCTCTACATTTCAACTGCAAATTGGGGTAAGAGAAATATTAGAAATAGAGATCGTCACATTCGATTGTTTGAAGGATTGAATTCTAAAAGCAAAGATGTCTTCCCTGCAAGCTTAGAGTATTTTGAAGATGAGAGTCACACTTCAGTTCCAATAATATCATTTTACAATGGTATTTCAAGGATCTATGAGGGCTATGGAATCTCTTATAGAGATATCACTAGCAAAGAACAGTTAGTAAACCACTTTAAGAGTATTTCAGATCGCCTTTCTTGGAAGATAAATCCTCCAGAATCACTGGTGAATCAATTAGGGTATATGGCTCTTAGAAACGACAAGACCAAAGCCTTGGAGTATTTTGTTTTAAACACCCAAAACTACCCTAAATCCTACAATGCTTTCGACAGTCTTGGTGAGGCTTATGAAGCTACAGGCAACACTAAAAAAGCGATTGAGAGCTATAAAGTTTCTTTAAAACTGAATCCCAATAATACAAACGCAGAAAACAGAATTAAAGCGATTAAATCTAACTAGTGCTATGAATCAATTAAAAACAGCAAGGCTAACAGGTATTTGGTATTTAATGATGGCCATTAGTGGGGTACTCGGATTTATGGTGTTTCACGCTAGAATATTTGACCCTACCAATGCACAAACTACCTTAAACAATCTAATAGAATACGAGTCAACTGCTAGAATTCGTCTCTTATTTGAATTTGCAATTGTCGTATCACAAGCCTTAACTGCAGCATATTTTTACAAATTATTCAAATCCATCAATGAATGGAAGGCTTGGTGTATTGGTGTTTGGGGTATGGTAAATTCAGTTGCAATCCTCATAAGTGCAATTGCTATAGCAACCGCAATTCACATAGCTTCTCCCTCTGTAATGATAGCTGATAAAGTGCAACTGATAGAATTACTCAGTGCTATTAATACCCACGCTTGGGGAATTGGAGGATTGTTTTTTGGTCTGTGGCTTATTCCGATGGGAAGTATTATTACTGAATCAAAGCGTATGCCTATATGGCTTGGAAGAACTCTTATCCTTGGTGGAATCGGATATCTTTTTAGTGTGGTGGTAAACTACTTAAATATTGAAGTTGTCAATACAGACCTACTCATTATTCCGGCTACGATTGGTGAATTTTGGATGATTGGTTATTTATTAATTTTTGGTATTCGCAAAGAGAACAAAACATAAAAGTCTTAAACTTAGCTTTATTTAAAGTTTGTATCTTTAATAAAAGTTAACCCATGAAAAAGACACTCCTTCTATTCTCACTTCTTTTACTGATTTTTAGTTGTAAAGTTGATTCTAAGAAAGAAGCAACCAATCAACATCAAGATCACGCTGCAACCGAACAAGTAAGCACGAATACTAAAAAAGTGTTAAGTCCTCATGAGTCTGCCATGGCTATGATTGGCGATGCTCATATTCATATCGATTATTCTTCCCCTGGTGTAAGAGGTAGAATCATTTATGGGGGGTTATTAGCTTATGGTGAAGTTTGGCAATCGGGTGCTCATAATGCCACATGGATAGAGACCAATAAAGATCTCTTACTCAATGGGAACTTAGTCAAGGCAGGGAAATACGGATTTTTTACCATTCCCAATAAAGATGTTTGGACCATTATTATTAACAAAAATTGGGATCAACACGGAAAGGATGAATACGACCAAAAGGACGATGTTTTAAGGTTTGATGTAACACCTACACTTTCTGAAGATATTACAGAACACCTCCTCTATCAGGTTCAAAAAACGAACGATAATGAAGGTACAATATCATTGAGCTGGGAAAAGGTTACCGTGAGCTTTCCAGTATCTGTTGTTGAACATAATGATTGAATGTATTAAGGTTTTTTATTTTGAAACGTAGAATTTTTATTCGTGGATTGGGTTTTGTTGCATTAAATGCTTCAATGTATCATCTGCTTTTATCTTGTTCCAAAGAAAAAACCACCTTCACTGATGAAGATCTAGATCAATTAGGATTCAATGATTTGGATTTGGCATTAAGTGATGAGTTATCTCAAAATACTTTCGATTTAAACGTTACAAAAAATACAGTTTCTATTTTTGATTACACCCTCGAGGGGTATACTATAAATGGAATCATCCCCTCACCAACTATCAAAGTAGACACTGGGGAAACTTTAACTGTCAATTTTATTAATAATATTGATGCTCCATCTATCATACATTGGCATGGGTTAATCGTTCCTCCATTAATGGACGGACACCCTAGCCATGCAATTCAGCCCAACAATAATTACCCCTACGAATATAAAATTACCCAAAGAGCTGGTACCTACTTTTATCATTCACATACCCATGGAATAACAGGTCGACAAGTCTATTTGGGAATGGCTGGACTTTTCATTGTTACAGATGACGAAGAGAGAGCGTTAAATCTTCCAGCAGGCGATTATGAAATCCCACTTATCATTCAAGATAAGGTCACAACCACATCCAAGTCCATTATTTATGCACCCTCACAAATGGATTACAGAATGCTCGGTTATTTGGGGGATACCATCTTTATAAATGGTGTTCCAAATTCCTATAAAAAAGTAAAGAAGACCACCTATCGTTTTAGAGTTTTAAATGGTTCGAATGCTAGAATATATAAATTGGCCTTTGACAACAATTTATCCTTTACCATTATTGGAACTGATGGAGGCTTACTCGAAAATCCTAAGACTGTTTCAAGTGCTTTAATAAGTACAGGAGAACGTTTGGATATTTTGGTGGATTTTTCAAATGTAGAAGATGCAGAAATTAATCTCATTTCGGATACCTCAGGATTAAATCTCGGAGGAGGTGGAATGAATACGACAAGTCAGAATGCTAAAATATCCTTATTAAAATTTGTAGTTGAAAATGATACCTCGGTAAGTCCATATTCGATTCCAAGCACCTTATCTAGTATCAGCTATCCAAATGAATCACAAGCTCAAAGGACTAGAAACATCACCCTTAATATGCTTATGATGGCTGGTCATGCCATTAACGGCAAACAGTACAATTCCAATCAAATAGAATTCGAAATTCCCCAAGGATCTATTGAACTTTGGACCTATACAAACACTTCTAACACTGCTCACCCCATGCATATACATGGAGTTCAATTTAAAGTCGTTTCAAGATCTCAAAGAGGAGTACAACCTTGGGAAACAGGTTTAAAAGACACCGTTTTGGTGTTGCCAAATGAAGTTGTCACTATCCTTGTACACTTTACTGCAGAACCAGGATTATACCTATTCCATTGTCATAACCTCGAGCATGAAGATGCAGGGATGATGTTGAACTTTTCTATTATTTAAGAATTCATCCATAGAGCTATAACAATTACCCTATTGCTAAGAAACTTCGATTAAACACTAATCAAAGTAATTTTATATCATTGAAGTAATAAGTCTTAATAGCCTACATTTATCCTATGAAAAAAGACAGAAAATTTACTTTTAAAGAAAAAGCAATAGCTTATGGATTAGTTGCTGGAATAACAATAGGTTTAATTACTGATAATATTGGGTTATGGTTATCCTTAGGAATCGTTTTTGGAGCTGGAATTGGATTCTCCAAATCGAATTAAAGGACCATCAATGTAATAGATGATCCTTGTTTTTGCCTTTTTATTTATGGTAGCTTAAATAGATCTTCTACCTTACAATTTAATGTTTTCGAAATCTTCAAAGCCAAAACTGTAGAAGGAACATAAACTCCATTTTCAATGGCATTGATACTCTTTCTTGAAACCTCAGCTTTTACTGATAATTCTTGTTGAGTTAAGCCTGCTGATTTTCTAAGTTCTTCTAGATTATTTAATAGTTTTTTATGGTCTTTACCCATTATTACTTCTTTTCGAATTGATCGACAGCATCGGTCAATTCTTTTTCAGTATTTGGATAGAGGTATCCAGCAATCATAGTACCTACCCCTATTAAACCAACTAATGCTCCAACTCCTTTTAATATAGGTCCAAGGAAGAAATAACCGAGAAAAAAGAGTCCAATACCTACAAAAAGGGTGATGACACCACCTCTTCGATAATCGATAGGATCCTTTTTACGTTCTTCGAAAATATGTAACAACTCTTCTACTTTTGATGGGTCATCTAGGTGTTTGGATATTTCTATTGCTGCTTCACGTTTTCCTTTAGCATCTTTATACTGCCAAATAAATGCTGCAATAGGAATTATGATTCCTGTAAGCATTCCTAAAACTGGGATTATCGTTCCGAATTCCATAAGTTATATTTTAATGATTAATGTAACGCAAAGGTAACATTATTTTATTTAATGTGAAGCAAAGGTTACATAAAAATTATATGAATTTTTTAAATTTTAGTTTTAATTTAGACCTATGGTATACTATTCAAAGGTTTCATACCCATTACTTGGGTTTATTTTCTTGGTGTTTTTTGGACCATTGGTTCCAACTTTACTCTCAAACGATTTAACCAAACCTATCGTATTTACTTTTTGCTTTTTGGTTGTCTTATTTCTCTTTATCGTTCATATGTTTTTTTACACCACCTACACCATAGATGAAGATGAGTTAAAAATAAGATGTGGTTTTATAGGGTATAAACCTTACAAGATTAAAGACATGAAGAAGGTGTCTAAATCGACTAGTATTATCTCATCACCTGCTGCTTCCTTCGATCGAATACAAATCACTTATGGGAAATTCGATGAAATCATCATTTCACCAAAGGACAAACACCAATTTGTAGAAGACTTACAAAAAATTAATCCTGAGTTAATCAATAGTCTATAAACTATAGTTGTATTGAATTTAAAAACCAGTCATACTAATTTCTCATTATTTTCTCTAGGCTTTTTCCTTTAGCTAATTCATCGACCAATTTATCCAGCATTCTTACCTTTCGAGTCAATGGGTTTTCTAGCTCTTCAATTTTATAGCCACAAATACTTCCTTTTATTAGGTCCGATTTTGGATTTAAAGTAGCTCTTTCAAAAAAATCTGCAAAAGTGAGTTTTTCAGAAATGGCTAAATTTATTTCAGTCTCATTTAGTCCCGTAAGCCATTCTAAAACCTGGTATAATTCATCGATAGTTCGACCTTTCTTTTCAACTTTATCTACATAATGAGGGAAAACAGAAGAAAAAGTCATCGTTGCGATTCGCTGATTGTGTTCTGGGGTTGTTTTCATAATAAAAAGCCTTAATTACTCTTAAATATAAAAAAATTGCTATTTATCTCTCATTATTTATTAATTTTAGTCGATTAACCCATTCACAACCAACATGAAAAAGATATTCTTATTAGGTGTTTTTTCGCTTTTAGCTATTGGATGCCAACAAACAAACCAGAAAGAAACTAGGCCCAATATCATTTTCATATTAGCTGATGATTTAGGCTATGATGACTTATCTTTTTACAGAGAAAAATTTGGTGAAGAATCTGAATTTGAACCTACGAGTCAAACTCCAAATATCGATTTACTTGCTAAGGAGGGAAAGTATTTTTCCGATTTCTATTGTGGTGCAGCTGTATGCTCTCCATCTAGAGCTGTACTACTAACAGGAAGAAATAATGCAAGGCTTGGAATTTACAATTGGATACCCCCAAAGGTACCCATGCATTTGGAGGAGAGTGAGATTACCACTGCAGAAATTCTTAAGGAAGCTAATTACAATACGGGCCATTTTGGAAAATGGCATTTAACTTCTAACGATATGCCACAGCCCGAACCTTTAGATCAAGGTTTTGACTATGCTTTTTGGACACATAATAATGCAATTCCTTCTCATAAAAACCCAGTAAACTTTATTAGAAATAGAGAAGAACTTGGTGAGCTTAAAGGTTATTCATGTGATTTAGTAGTCGATGAAACAATGAACTGGCTCAATAAACACAAAGATGATAAAGAACCTTTCTTTGCCAATGTTTGGTTTCATGAAGCGCATCAAGTAGAAGCAGCACCAGATAGTTTAAAACAACGACATCAGAGAAATAAAGCTTACTACGGTTGTATAGAAAACATGGATTATGCAGTAGGTAGACTTATGAAGTATTTAAAGGATAACAAACTCGATGAAAATACCCTCATCTTATTTAGTTCGGATAATGGATCTGAAAAACTAGGTTCTAATATTCCCTTTAGAGGTGAAAAATGTTTCCAATACGAAGGAGGAATTCGCGTGCCATTTATAGCGGTATGGCCTAATAAAATTGAGCCTAATTCTTCTTCAGATTTCACTGGTTTTTTTGGAGATGTTCTACCCTCAATTGCACAAATTGCACAGGTATCCAAACCAGAAGATCGCAAAATTGATGGTATAGATATCACAGATGTATTACTTGGAAAAAAAGAAACCATAGAAAGAGTACAGCCACTGTTCTTTTATCGCTATTTTCACGACCCCATCTGCATGCTCAGGGAGGGTGATATGGTTCTATTGGGATATCAAAATCCTCCTGAACCTAGAAAAGAAGATTACGATCATGTAGAGGAGGCTTTATTTAAACCCCAAAAGGGAGAAGGCAAGTGGTCTGCATGGAGTTTTGACAAATCCCATATGGACGCCCTTATGCTTCAAGAACCAAAATACTTTGAATTATATAACATAACTCAAGATAAAGGTCAGCGATACAATATAGACTCTAAGCATCCTCAGCAATTAGAACGCATGAAAGAAACGATGCTTAAGCTTAAGGATGAAATGGTCTCTGAAGGAGGAGATTGGTTTAAAGAATAAGCTTAATCCATAGTTTTAAAGCCAATTCGTTTTCTATTTAATTGTTCTTTGATTTGAACATCTTTATCCATTAAATAATTTAAAACTTGGTTGATGTCTTTAAATTTGAGGTTCATTTCGCTTTCTAGATTTAATAGTTGCTTTTTGAGATCGCTATAATTCATTAAGTGCTGTCTTAACAAGACAAATGCTCTGATGATAGCGATATTCACTTCTATTGCTTTTTGGCTTTTCAATACACTTGAAAGCATTGAAACACCTTGTTCTGTAAAAGCGTATGGCATATATCTTCTACCTCCTCTAGTTGAGGTCACAATTTGTGACCTCAAACTATGATACTCCTCAATTGTAATTTCAAACATAAAATCACTAGGGAATCTTTCAATATTTCTTTTAACAGCTTGCTTAAGAACTTTTGTTTCTACTTCAAAAAGTTCAGCCAAGTCAAAATCTAGCATGACTCGTTCTCCTCGAATTGTGAATATTTTTTCTTGAATGAATTGTAATTGCACGTGGTTATTATTTAAACTCAAGCTATAAATTATCTGTTGATTTTAAATAATTATTCGATTAACTACATTTAATTATTGATTGGAATTTATATTCGTGTAAGAAAACAAAAAAGCCCTACATTTCTGCAAGGCTTTTGTTGCTCCTCCTATTGACAAAAGCTGCAGAACATTTAAATATTATTGTAGTTTAAATTGAACTCTTTTTATAATAACTATAGAACAGATTTGCCTTGATCTTTATATTTATCTTATACACATCTA
>DAIRFL010000071.1:0-8679 GCA_036795105.1 Flavobacteriaceae bacterium
TCCTTTACCAACACATAAAAAAATCTTTACAGTATTACGTTCACCACACGTTAATAAGAAATCGAGAGAACAATTTCAATTGTCTTCTTATAAGCGTTTGTTAGACATTTACTCTTCTTCTTCTAAAACGATCGATGCTTTGATGAAATTAGAGCTTCCTTCAGGAGTAGAAGTAGAGATCAAAGTCTGATCTGAGGAACCCCTCACGTAGTTGAACACTACTGTAAAACATATCTGGAGCTTGTAAGCAAAGGATAAACGGAGAAAAAAATAATTAGGGTTAAATTATTTTTTGACCCTAATTTTTTAGGATCTCCAAAACGAAAATGAATTTTTAAACAATAATTAATATAAATTAAAATGTCTGGGTTAATAGGAAAGAAAATAGGTATGACCAGCATCTTTGACGAGAATGGAAAAAATATTCCATGTACCGTTATTGAGACTGGACCATGCGTAGTTACCCAAGTCAGAACCGAAGAGGTAGACGGGTACAGTGCCCTTCAGCTCGGTTTCGATGACAAGTCAGAAAAAAACGTTTCTAAAGCGGCTCAAGGTCACTTTAAGAAAGCGGGTTCTTCTCCAAAAAGACAAGTTGTTGAGTTCCGTGATTTTGAAGGAGATTACAAATTAGGTGACACCATCGGTGTTGATCTTTTTGTGGAAGGTGAATTTGTTGATGTACAAGCGACATCAAAAGGAAAAGGTTTTCAAGGGGTTGTTAAAAGACACGGGTTCGCCGGTGTTGGACAATCAACTCACGGTCAACACAACCGTTTAAGAGCTCCTGGTTCTATCGGTGCTGCATCGTATCCTGCGAGAGTATTCAAAGGAATGAGAATGGCTGGAAGAATGGGTGGTGAGAACGTTACTGTTCAAAACCTTAAAGTGTTAAAAGTAGCTCCTGAGAAAAACATCCTAGTTGTTAAGGGATGTGTTCCAGGTCACAAGAATGCTTACGTAAAGATAATGAAGTAATGAAAGTAGCAGTTTTAGATACAAAAGGAAAAGAAACAGGAAGAAAGGTAGACCTTTCTGATGCTGTTTTCGCTATTGAGCCTAACAATCACGCTATTTACTTAGATGTGAAACGATACTTGACTCACCAAAGACAAGGTACACACTCTGCTAAAGAGCGTGGTGAAATCGTAGGTTCTACTCGTAAGATCAAAAAACAAAAGGGAACTGGTACTGCAAGAGCAGGTTCTATCAAGTCTCCTGTGTTTAGAGGTGGTGGTCGTATTTTTGGTCCTAGACCAAAAGACTACAAGATGAAATTGAACAAAAACTTGAAGCGTTTAGCTCGTAAATCTGCTTTATCATTAAAGCAAAACGAGAAGTCAATCATCGTTTTAGAAGACTTTAATTTCGAGGCTCCAAAGACTAAAGATTTTATCAATGTATTAAAGGCATTAGGCATCGATACAAACAAATCCTTATTCGTCTTGGGTGATTCAAATAATAATGTATATTTGTCGTCACGAAATTTGAAGCAATCAGAAGTTGTAACATCTTCAGAATTAAGTACTTACAAGATCTTAAATGCTAAGAACATTGTACTTACTGAAAGTTCGATTGCAGGAATTGAAACTAATTTAATATAAAGAGGAGCCATGAGAGTGTTAATTAAACCGATCATTACGGAAAAAATGACAGCAGATAGCGAGTTGTATAACCGCTATGGTTTCATCGTTAACCCTAAGGCAAATAAACTTCAAATTAAAGAAGCTGTTGAGGCTGCTTATGGAGTTTCTGTCGATAAAGTTAGAACGATGAATTACGGTCCCTCAAGAAAAACTCGTTACACTAGAACTGGCGTTCAACACGGTAAGACCAATGCTTTTAAGAAAGCCATTGTAGATGTAGCAGAGGGAGATATAATTGATTTTTACAGTAATCTATAAAGACAAGAGATGTCAGTTAGAAAATTAAAACCAATCACTCCAGGACAGCGTTTTAGAGTAGTAAACGGATTTGACGCGATTACTACTGATAAGCCGGAGAAAAGCTTGCTTGCTCCGTTAAAAAAGTCTGGAGGTAGAAACAGTCAAGGTAAGATGACCATTCGCCAAAGAGGTGGAGGTCACAAGAGAAAGTATCGTGTGATCGATTTCAAACGTACCAGAGAAGGTGCTGCTGAAGTAGTATCGATTCAATACGATCCAAACAGAACCGCTTTTATCGCATTAGTTCAGTACGCTGATGGTGAAAAGAACTATGTAATTGCACAAAACGGTTTAAAAGTAGGACAAAAGATTGCATCAGGTGATTCTGTTGCTCCAGAAGTAGGTAATGCGTTACCTCTTAAGAACATTCCTTTAGGTACGATTATTTCATGTATTGAATTACGTCCAGGTCAAGGTGCAGTAATGGCTCGTTCAGCGGGATCATTTGCTCAACTTATGGCAAAAGAAGGAAAGTTTGTTACAGTAAAATTACCTTCAGGTGAAACCAGAATGGTTTTAGCTGATTGTATCGCAACTGTAGGTGCAGTTTCTAACTCTGATCATCAGTTATTAGTTTCTGGTAAAGCAGGACGTAGCAGATGGTTAGGTAGAAGACCTCGTGTAAGACCAGTAGTGATGAACCCAGTCGATCACCCAATGGGTGGTGGTGAAGGTCGTGCTTCTGGAGGACACCCAAGATCAAGAAATGGTATTCCAGCTAAAGGTTATAAGACTCGTTCTAAGACTAAGAGTACCAATAAGTATATCATAGAACGTAGAAAAAAATAATTAGGATAGTATGGCACGTTCATTAAAAAAGGGACCTTTTGTTCACTACAGTTTAGAGAAAAAAGTCCAACAAAATATAGAATCTGGTAAAAAATCAGTAGTTAAGACTTGGTCTAGAGCTTCGATGATTACTCCAGACTTCGTAGGTCAAACCATCGCAGTTCACAACGGGAAACAATTTGTTCCTGTGTTTGTAACTGAGAACATGGTAGGTCACAAATTAGGAGAATTTTCACCAACTCGTCACTTTAGAGGACACGCTGGTGCTAAAAACAAAGGAAAAAAGTAAGCTATGGGAAGTCGTAAAAAACAAATGGCTGAACGAATTAAAGCCGAGAAGAAAGAGCTTGCCTTTGCAAAGTTGAACAACTGTCCAACTTCGCCTCGTAAGATGCGTTTAGTTGCTGATTTAGTTCGCGGTAAAAAAGTAGAGGAAGCTTTAGCAATTTTGAAATTCAACTCTAAAGAAGCTTCTGCTCGTGTAGAAAAACTTTTGTTATCTGCACTTGCAAACTGGCAAGAGAAGAATGAAGATGCTAATATCGAAGATGCTGATCTTTTTGTAAAAGAGATTCGCGTTGACGGTGGAAGTATGTTAAAGCGCTTACGTCCAGCTCCTCAAGGAAGAGCACACAGAATCAGAAAACGCTCCAACCACGTAACACTGGTATTGGGTGATAACAACAATATTCAAAGCTAGATAATAACATGGGACAGAAAACAAATCCAATTGGAAATCGTCTAGGAATCATCAGAGGTTGGGAATCTAACTGGTACGGTGGAAACGACTATGGTGATAAGCTTTTAGAAGACGATAAGATTAGAAAATACGTATTTGCTCGTTTAGCAAAAGCAAGCGTATCAAGAGTTATTATCGAGAGAACTCTTAAGTTAGTTACAATCACTGTGACTACTGCTAGACCTGGTATCATTATCGGTAAAGGTGGTCAAGAGGTTGACAAACTTAAAGAGGAGCTTAAGAAAATTACCAAGAAAGAGGTTCAAATTAACATTTTCGAAATCAAACGTCCAGAATTAGACGCCAACTTAGTTGCTGCTTCTATCGCTAGACAAATCGAAAGTAGAATCTCTTACAGAAGAGCTATTAAAATGGCGATTGCTGCTACTATGAGAATGAATGCTGAGGGAATCAAGGTTCAAATTTCAGGTCGTTTAAACGGTGCAGAGATGGCGCGTTCGGAAGCATATAAAGACGGACGTATTCCATTATCAACATTTAGAGCTGATATCGATTATGCTTTACACGAAGCTCATACAACCTATGGAAGATTAGGAATCAAAGTATGGATCATGAAAGGTGAAGTATACGGTAAGAGAGAATTATCTCCACTTGTAGGAATGTCTAAAGGAGGTTCTAAAGGGGGTAATAAAGATAAAAAACGTCGTAGAAAGTAATTAATAAAGAGAAAGAACAATGTTACAACCTAAAAGAACCAAGTTTCGCAAGGCCCAGAAAGGGCGTATGAAAGGGATTTCTCAGAGAGGTCATCAGCTTTCTAACGGAATGTTTGGTATTAAGACATTAGATTCGCATTTCATTACGTCACGCCAAATTGAGGCGGCTCGTATTGCAGCGACTCGTTATATGAAGAGACAAGGACAGTTGTGGATTAAAATATTCCCGGACAAGCCTATTACTAAAAAGCCATTAGAAGTACGTATGGGTAAAGGTAAAGGTGCTCCAGAATATTTCGTAGCTGTTGTAAAACCAGGTAGAATTTTATTCGAAATTGCTGGTGTTGATCAAGACACTGCAAAAGAAGCGTTGCGTTTAGCAGCTCAAAAGTTACCTGTGAGAACAAAGTTTATAGTTTCAAGAGATTATTCAGCATAATTTTTAAAAGAAGAAGGTATTATGAAACAATCAGAAATTAAAGAATTATCAGCTGAGGGATTAGTAGAGCAAATCGCTAGCCTGAAGAAACAGTACGCTGACCTAAAGGTTGCTCACTCGGTGACTCCTTTAGAGAATCCACTTCAATTGAGAGAAGTGAGAAGAACAATCTCAAGATTATCAACTGAATTAACTAACAGGGATAACCAATAATTGGTTCTGCTTTATGGAAAATAGAAATTTAAGAAAAGAAAGAATAGGTGTTGTTACTAGCGATAAAATGGAGAAATCAATTGTGGTTTCAGAAGTTAAGCGTGTAAAACACCCTATGTACGGTAAATTCGTGTTGCGTACTAAAAAATACGTAGCTCACGATGAGAAAAACGATTGTAATATTGGTGATACTGTAAAGATCATGGAAACAAGACCGTTAAGTAAAACCAAGACTTGGAGACTAGTTGAAATCCTTGAAAGAGCTAAATAATTATGTTACAACAAGAATCAAGATTAAAAGTAGCAGATAATACCGGGGCAAAAGAAGTTTTGACCATCCGTGTACTTGGAGGTACAAAGAGAAGGTATGCATCTGTCGGAGATAAAATAGTAGTTACTGTAAAAGAAGCAACTCCTAACGGACAAGTGAAGAAGGGAACTGTTTCTACTGCTGTTGTAGTAAGAACTACTAAAGAAGTTAGACGTCCAGATGGATCTTATATCCGTTTTGACGATAATGCTTGTGTATTATTAAACCCAACCGGAGAAATGAGAGGTACTCGTGTTTTCGGACCTGTGGCGAGAGAATTACGCGACAAGCAGTTTATGAAGATTGTTTCACTAGCTCCTGAGGTGCTTTAATACAAGAAGGAAGATGGCAACAAAAATGAAAATAAAAGTAGGAGATACAGTTCGTGTTATGACTGGTGATCACAGAGGTGCTGAAGGAAAAGTACTTTCGATCGACGCTGATAAAAACAGAGCAATTGTAGAGGAAACAAATATGGTTTCTAAACACCAGAAACCAAGTGCACAGAATCCACAAGGTGGAATCGTGAAAAAGGAAGCACCTATTCACATTTCTAACCTTTCATTAATCGATGGGTCTGGTAATGCTACACGTGTAGGATATGAGACTAGAGATGGTGAAAAAGTGCGTTTTTCTAAAAAATCAAACGAAGTAATTTAGTTATGGCATACGTACCAAGATTAAAACAGGAATACAAAGAGCGTGTGATTAAAGCGCTTACAGATGAATTTGGTTACAAAAACGTAATGCAGGTTCCTAAACTCGAAAAAATCGTAGTGAGTCGCGGTGTTGGTGATGCAGTTGCTGACAAGAAGTTAGTTGATCAAGCAGTTGAAGAACTTTCTCAAATCACTGGTCAAAAGGCTGTTGCTACACTTTCTAAAAAGGACGTCGCTTCTTTTAAACTTAGAAAGGGTATGCCAATCGGCGCTAAGGTTACACTAAGAGGAGAGAAAATGTACGAATTCTTAGATCGTTTAGTAACCACTGCACTTCCACGTGTACGTGATTTCAACGGTATCAAAGCTACTGGGTTTGACGGTAGAGGTAACTACTCTTTAGGAGTTACTGAACAAATTATCTTCCCAGAAATCGATATCGATAAGATCAAGAAGATTAACGGAATGGACATCACATTTGTGACTAGTGCTCCAACCGATAAAGAAGCAAAATCATTATTATCAGAATTAGGTTTACCTTTTAAAAAGAATTAATTATGGCTAAAGAATCAATGAAAGCCCGTGAGGTGAAAAGAGCTAAAACTGTAGCCAAGTATGCAGAAAAAAGAAAAGCTTTAAAGGAAGCTGGAGACTACGAAGCGCTTCAAAAACTTCCACGTAATGCTTCTCCTGTTCGCATGCACAACAGATGTAAGCTTACTGGTAGACCAAAAGGATATATGAGAACTTTTGGTGTTTCTCGTGTTATGTTTAGAGAAATGGCTAACAAAGGCTTAATCCCTGGAGTTAAAAAAGCGAGCTGGTAAAAAATTGAATATTAATTGGTTTCAGGTTTAACAAAAGTTAAAAACCGTTACCGCAAATTTATAGTTATGTATACAGATCCAATTTCGGATTATTTAACAAGAATTAGAAATGCAAATTCTGCGGGTCATAGAGTCGTGGAAATTCCTGCTTCTAATTTAAAGAAAGAGATGACTAAGATCTTATTTGATCAAGGATACATCTTGAGTTACAAATTTGAGGATAATGGAGCCCAAGGTTCTATTAAAATTGCCTTAAAGTACAATCAGTCTACCAAAGAACCTGTGATTAAGAAAATCACTCGTGTGAGTAAGCCTGGTTTAAGAAAGTACGTTGGTGCTGGTGAATTACCTAGAGTATTAAACGGATTAGGTATTGCAATTGTCTCTACTTCTCACGGAGTGATGACTTCTAAGCAAGCACAAGCGGAAAAAGTAGGTGGTGAAGTAATTTGCTACGTTTATTAATAGTTAAAGAGGAATAACAATGTCTAGAATAGGTAATAATCCAATAGCAATTCCAGAAGGCGTTAGCGTAGAGGTAAACGATAACATCATTACTGTAAAAGGAAAACTCGGAGAGTTGACTCAAGAGTACTCTAATGTATCTGTAGTTGTAAACGAAGGACAAGTAGAAGTAACAAGACCAACAGAATCAAAAGAAAACAAAGCGAAGCACGGTTTATACCGCTCGTTGATCAACAATATGATCGAAGGTGTTTCTAAAGGTTGGACTAAAGAATTAGAACTAGTAGGGGTAGGATACCGTGCTAGTAATCAAGGACAAAAATTAGATTTAGCGATCGGTTTTTCTCACAATATCGTTTTAGATATTGCTCCTGAAGTAAAAATCGAAACGGTTTCTGAAAAAGGTAAAAACCCAATCGTTAAATTAACTTCACACGACAAACAATTAGTAGGTCAAGTAGCTGCTAAGATTAGAGCGTTCCGTAAGCCAGAGCCTTACAAAGGAAAAGGAATCAAGTTTGTAGGAGAAGAATTAAGAAGAAAAGCAGGTAAATCAGCTTAATAAGTAGCATTATGAAATTATCGAAGTCAGAAAGTAGAAAAAGAATAAAAAGAAGAATCAGAAAGATTTCTTTTGGAACCGCTACTAAACCACGTTTAGCAGTGTATAGATCAAACAAAGAAATCTACGCTCAGCTTATCGATGACAACGCTGGTGTTACATTAGCTGCTGCATCTTCAAGAGATAAAGAGATCAGTTCTGCAGAAGGAACTAAATCAGAAATTGCTGGACTCGTAGGAAAAGCAATCGCTGAAAAAGCTGTGGCTTTAAAAATTGACACTGTCGCTTTTGACAGAGGAGGTTTTTTATACCACGGTAGAGTTAAATCATTAGCTGAAGGAGCTAGAGAAGCAGGACTTAAATTCTAAATAATATTATGTATCAGAATTACAAAAACGTAGAAACTGTAAAGCCAGGAGGTTTAGAATTAAAAGACCGTTTGGTAGGTGTTCAAAGAGTTACTAAGGTAACTAAAGGGGGTAGAGCCTTCGGATTCTCTGCAATTGTTGTTGTCGGAGACGAGAACGGAGTTGTAGGTCACGGATTAGGAAAATCTAAAGAGGTAGCTACTGCTATTTCTAAGGCGATCGAAGATGCTAAGAAAAACTTAGTGCGTATCCCACTTACTAATGGAACACTTCCACATGAACAAAAAGGTAAATTTGGTGGAGCTAGAGTATTCATCAAACCTGCATCACACGGTACAGGGGTTATCGCAGGGGGAGCTTTAAGACACGTATTAGAAGCAGTTGGAGTACACGACTGTCTTTCTAAGTCTCAAGGGTCTTCTAACCCACATAACGTAGTAAAAGCAACTTTTGACGCGTTATTGCGTTTAAGAGATGCGAAGACTGTTGCTGCAGAACGCGGTATATCTTTAGAAAAAGTATTTAAAGGATAAGCTATTATGGGAAAGATCAAAGTTACACAAGTAAAGAGTGCTATTAAGAAGCCTCAAAACCAAAAGCGTATTCTTGAATCATTAGGATTACGTAGAATAGGACAGGTAGTAGAACACAATGCTACTCCAGAGATCCTAGGAATGATAAATAA
>DAIRFL010000072.1:0-8677 GCA_036795105.1 Flavobacteriaceae bacterium
AATATGAATAATATACAAATGATGTTACAGCATCATTTTGGGTTTTAAATATTTCCTTATTAGAACCTTCCCATTACTTCATTCCATCTTTTAGAAATACAATTTTATCTCCGATTTCCATTACAGAATTCATATCGTGTGTATTGATAACAGTAGTTATATTGTATTCTTGAGTAATTTCTTGGATGAGGTTATCGATAATCATCGCCGATTTTGGATCTAAACCAGAGTTGGGCTCATCACAGAACAAATAGTTGGGATTCATAACAATAGCTCTCGCTATGGCAACCCTTTTTTGCATTCCTCCAGAAATTTCATCTGGAAATCGACCAAATGCTTCCTCTTTTAAGTTGACTCTTTTGAGTACCTGAGTAGCTCGATCCTGCATTTCAGATTCAGATTGGTAGGTAAACATTTTAAGTGGAAAGCTCACATTTTCAATTACGCTCATCGAATCAAAAAGGGCAGATCCTTGAAAAACCATTCCCAAATCTCTTCTAATATCCATCTTGCCATCTGCGTCTAAGTTTTGATAATCTTTTCCGTCAAAATACACATGTCCCGAATCGATTTCGTACAGGCCCAATAAACATTTTATCAATACGGTTTTACCCGAACCACTTTGTCCGATGATTAAGTTGGTTTTGCCTTTTTCAAATTGAGTACTAATTCCTTTGAGAACGTGATTGTCTCCAAATGATTTATGTATGTCATCTAATTTAATCATCAGCCTAGAATTAGTTGGGTTAAAATGTAATTCATTATAATAATGACAATAGTAGTCCACACAAATGCAGTGGTACTCGCCTTACCAACATCTAAGGCTCCACCTTTCATATAATAACCGTGATAGGAGGGAATGGTGGCTAATAAAAACGCAAATACCATCGTCTTAATAAAGGCGTATATCACGTGATAAGTATCAAAATCCAGTCGAATACCCTCTATAAAATCAGTCGCAGTTGATAAATCGGCAATATTGATGGCTGCATAGCCTCCAAGTACACCAAAATACATAGCGATAGAAATTAAAAAAGGATACATGAGTAATGCGATTATCTTAGGATACACTAAGTAATTAAGTGGATTAACTCCCAATACTTCTAATGCGTCTATTTGCTCAGTAACTCTCATGGTTCCAATGCTAGAGGTGATAAAGGATCCTATCTTCCCCGCTAATACAATCGAAATAAGTGTTGGAGCAAATTCTAAAATCACCGTTTGTCTTGTTGCAAAACCAATTAAGGACTTTGGAATTAGTGGATTTTCGAGGTTGAGCGCAGTTTGAATAGCGACCACTCCACCGATAAAGAAACTTATAAATATAACTATGCCTAAAGAGCCAAAAATTAATTCATCTATCTCTTTGTAAATCAACGATTTCATGATGTTTTTCTTGGTAGGTTTTTTAAATACCTCCTTGATCATGAACATATAATTTCCAATGGCTGTTAAGTGTTTCATCGCTTAAGTCTCAATGATATAAATGTAAAAATACTAATCTTTACACAGAATTGATATGGAAAATCTTTTTTACTTTTTTAAAAATCTTACTTTTGAGAAACAAAATAACAACTAATGAACTTAAAAACCCTTACGCAAGCTATTTCTGTAGTTGCATTGCTTCTCATTTCTAGTCTCAATGCACAGACCACCCAATCAAATGCTCCTAAACTCGTAGTAGGTATTGTCGTAGATCAAATGCGATATGATTATATCACACGTTTTTGGGATGATTATTCTAAAGATGGATTTAAACGATTGATTTCAGAAGGATTTAATTGTGAAAACAATCACTATAATTACGCTCCTACCGCAACCGGTCCTGGTCATGCTTCTGTCTATTCAGGAACGACTCCATCTGTTCACGGAATCATTGGTAATAATTGGTATGACAAGGAATCAAAATCATCGGTATACTGTGTTTCAGACAATCGATTCGAGTCTCTTGGAACGGAGACTGCAGCAGGGCAGATGTCTCCACATCGAATGATAACTACCACGGTGACGGATCAGCTGCGCTTACACACCCAAAAGGCCTCTAAAGTAATAGGAGTGTCGGTAAAGGATCGAGGAGCTGTTCTTCCAGCTGGACATATGGCTAATGCTGCTTATTGGTTTGAAGGAAAAGAAGACGGAAATTGGATTTCAAGTTCTTACTATATGGAAGACTTGCCAAACTGGGTTAAGAAATTCAATAAAAAGAAGTCTGTAAAACAATACAAAAAAGATTGGAACTTGCTCAAAGATGTTGAAGAGTATCAAGAATCTGTTGTTGATGCCAACAATTTTGAAGGGAAGTTCAATGGCGAAGACAACACCAGTTTTCCACATAAGTTTACTGATTTATGGGAATCGAATGGTCATTACGATTTGATTAAAACTTCTCCCTTTGGAAATAGCATCGTTACTGATTTCTCTATAGAGGCCCTTAAGAATGAACAATTAGGTAAGGGAACTGTTACTGATTTCCTAGCGGTGAGTTATTCTTCTACTGACTATGTAGGTCATATGTTTGGAGTAGATTCTAAGGAAATTCAAGATGTTTATATGCGTTTAGACTTAGAACTTGCACGCTTACTTCAAACACTCGACAAGGAAGTTGGTAAGGGAAACTATTCCCTCTTTCTAACAGCAGATCACGGAGCGGTTCAGGTTCCAGCTTACTTGCAATCGGTCAAGGTGCCTGCTGGTTATGTAAATGCTTCAAAGATCAAAGCTGATATAGAGGAGTTCGTACTCGATCGTTACGGACCTGATTTAATGGAGAGTACTTCAAATAATCAGATCTTTTTAAATCGTTCTAAAATTGATGAAATGGGATATGATTTAAAATCAGTTCAAGAAGCAATTGCAATGAAACTCCTTGAAAACAAAGATGTTTACAAGACCTATACCGCCTATCAAATGTGGCAAAATGAGTATGTTGAAGGAGTGGAAGCCATCCTACAAAACGGCTATAATCAAAAACGTTCTGGGGATGTGATGTTCGTATATAAACAAGCTCATATTTCTTATTCCAATTACGGATCGACCCACGGGTCTCCACTTAATTACGACACACATGTACCTTTAATCTTTTTCGGAAAAGGATTTAATAAGGGTAAGACCTCAAACAGAACTGAAATTTACGATATCGCACCAACCATAGCATCCCTATTAAAGATTGCTTTTCCAAATGGTACTACTGGAAGTCCTATTGTAGAAGTTCTTGATTAACTAATAATTAGGGAGTTAATTTAGATAAGATTCCCTTCCAACGAAGTTTTCGAATAAAAGCTCCTTCAGTCGCTGTGACTAAATAAGGGGCTTTTTCTTTTTTAGCCTTGAGATAACCTCTTATTTGATCTACAAATAATATTGGTTTTCCCTGTTTGAGTGCAGTTTTAAGGCTGGCGATCAAACTGATGGTAAATCCGTATCGAAGTCCGTACATGGCTTTACCTTGAAGTAATTTTGCCTTTTTGTTATACGCTTTTCCTAAAGGACGAAGGTGTTTGACTTTTAGGTGTTCTAGGGTTTTAATTTTAAACCCATGGTATTGAGCGAGAAGTTCATCAGCAGTATCCCAGCCCATGGCTTCTCTTAATCCATCCATGGCTTGAAAACACTCTTTGCGATAGGTTTTAAAGGCCCCTCTAATGTGATTCTTGTTCATGGGATGGTTGAGTGTCCACCTTCCATTTTTATCTTCTTCATAAGCAAAACCACCAGCGATTCCGATGGAATCATCACTCTTAAAGCAGTTGATGATCTCTTCAAAATAATGAGGGGGAAGGATGAGATCTGCATCGAGTTTGACGATGAGCTCTATGGCGTTTAGGTCGAGCTGTTTAAGTCCGTAATTGAAGGCAGCAACAACCTTAGAACCTGGAAGGTGATCACTTGATGAAGGGTGATGAACAATTTTGAGGTCTAAGTGCGCTGACTGAAACGTTCTCAATAGATGATTGGTGTTATCAGTCGAATTGTCATCAACCACAACAACAGTCTTGGGTAAAACAGTTTGAGAATAAACACTTTGCAAACAATCGATGATAAAATCCTCTTCATTATGGGCAGCTATGACCAGAGAATAATTCATCTGTAATTGTTAGTATCTATATACGATAGCGTTGATATTCATACCAGCACCTACACTAGCAAAAACACAAACATCTCCTTTGTTAATTTGATGTCCTTCCAATTGATTTTTACACACTAAATCGAAAAGGGTCGGTACCGTTGCAACAGAACTATTTCCAAAAGTTTGGATGTTCATTGGCATTACTCCTTCAGGGACCTTCATCTTGTAGAGACGGTAGAGTCTTTTGACAATTGCATCGTCCATTTTTTCATTGGCTTGATGGATGAAAATCTTTTTGACATCAAGAATATCTACTCCACTTTGGTCGATAGCAGCTTTAATGGCTGCAGGTACATGAGTTACGGCAAATTCGTATATTTTTCGACCGTACATCTTTATATAACGCTGATCTTCAGTTACTTCATCATTATATGATTCTCCAAAAAAGAGGTATTTAGCCTCGTCAAAAGCAAAGGTTTGAGATCCAGTTGCGAGGTATTCTCCTCCGTCTTCGGTTGTCTCTACAATTGTAGCTCCAGCTCCATCTGCATAGATCATAGAATCTCTATCGTGGGGATCTACAACTCTCGAAAGCGTTTCTCCTCCTATCACCAAGCATTTTTTTGCCATTCCAGCCTTGATAAACGCATAGGCTTGAATCATGCCTTCTACCCATCCAGGACATCCGTAAAGAATGTCATAGGCCACACAATTAGGATTCTTAATCCCCAAGCCGTGTTTTACTCGAGTAGCTAAACTCGGAAGTGTATCTGATTGGTTTTGTCCGTATTTAATATCACCAAAATTATGTGCAAAGATGATATAATCTAATTCTTCTTGATCGATATCAGCATCGGCAATTGCCTTTTTGGAAGCATCGATACCTAAATCGGAAGTATTGAGCTTATGATCGGCGTATTTGCGTTCTTCAATACCAGTGATCGCTACGAATTTTTCAATAATTACATCGTTATCAGCATCGAAAGCTGATCCATCCATATCTAAAAATTCGTTATTTAAGAAGGTGTCGTTTTTAACGATTTGAGAAGGGTAATGAGACCCTGTACCTGTAATGCTAATTTTCATAAGTGATGTTATCTATAGACAAAGGTAAATTAATTTGAATAAAACCAATTAAAAGGCCTAGAGAGAATGATTAATTCTCTTCTAAGCCTTTGATATTCTTTGTTTTATTCTTCGTAATCAGAAATTGGATTACAGCTGCAAATGAGGTTTCGGTCCCCATATGCATCATCGACTCTTCTTACACTAGGCCAAAATTTGTTTTCAGCGATATAGTCTAAGGGGAATGCAGCAGTACTTCTAGAATAAGGGAATTCCCATTGATCCGAAGTGAGTAATTTCTGAGTGTGTGGGGCGTTTTTTAAAGGGTTATTAGCCTCTTCTTTAGAACACTGAATGATTTCTGAGTGAATAGTCAAGAGGGCATCACAGAAGCGGTCTAATTCAGCCTTACTCTCACTTTCAGTCGGTTCAATCATCATGGTTCCCGGTACTGGGAAAGACATCGTAGGAGCGTGGAATCCATAATCCATTAATCGCTTAGCAATATCTACTACTTCAATACCGTATTCTTTAAAGGGTCTACAGTCGATAATCATCTCATGCGCTGCTCTTCCTTGCTCTCCAGTGTACAATACTTGAAATTTAGACTCCAAACGCTGTTTCATATAATTCGCATTTAGAATGGCAATCTTTGTCGATTGCGTCAATCCTTCTTCTCCTAGCATTTTGATGTATCCATAAGAGATCAATGACACTAGGGCAGAACCATAAGGAGCAGCTGAAATAGCTTCAGTAGCTTTTTCATATCCTAGATCCATCATAGGATGTCCAGATAAAAATGGTTTTAGTTGAGGAGCTACACAGATAGGACCAACCCCTGGACCACCACCCCCATGAGGGATAGCAAAGGTCTTGTGAAGGTTGAGGTGACAAACATCTGCGCCGATTGTAGCAGGATTAGTAAGTCCAACCTGAGCATTCATATTCGCACCGTCCATATAGACTTGACCTCCATTATCGTGAATAATCTTCGTGATTTGTTTGATCGATGATTCAAAAACTCCGTGAGTTGATGGATAAGTAACCATTAGAGCAGCTAAGTTCTCACTGTGAGCGAGTGCTTTTGCCTGGAGATCTTCTAAGTCGATATTTCCTCTTTCATCAGTTTTGGTCACTACGACCTTCATGCCTGCCATTACAGCTGAAGCAGGATTGGTTCCATGAGCAGAGGCAGGAATTAAACAGATATTTCTATTGTAATCCCCTCTAGATTCGTGATAAGCTCTGATAACCATCAGTCCAGCAAATTCACCTTGTGCTCCTGAATTTGGTTGAAGTGATGTAGCTTCAAAACCAGTTATTACAGCTAATTGATGCTCAAGTTCTTTGAGGACCGTTAGATAACCCATCGCTTGTTCTTTAGGAACAAATGGGTGAATTGCAGCCCATCTAGAATCGCTCAAAGGAAGTAATTCAGAGGCAGCATTGAGCTTCATTGTACAAGACCCCAATGAAATCATCGAGTGAGTAAGGGATAAATCCTTGCGTTCTAAAGATTTGATATAACGCATCAAATCTGTTTCTGAGTGATAGGATTTAAAGACTTCGTTTTGTAAGAAGTCTGAAGTTCTTTGAAGTTCACTAGGAATGATTTCTTCTTCATTGGTTTGTAATGAAGCTTTTTCAATGTTTAATGCCTTAGAGAAAATAGTTAAAAGATCCTCTAAATCAGCTCTGGTGGTCGTTTCATTGATTGAAATTCCTATTCCCTGCTCGGTGTATAAGAAGTTAACTTGATGAGCTTCAGCAGTAGCTTTAATTAAATCCTGATCCGCCTTGACTAGTAGGGTGTCAAAATAGGAATTATTGAGGATCTCAATTCCCATTGTTTTGAGTCCCAGTGCTAAATCCTTAGTGTTTTGATGAATTTTAGAAGCGATATACTCCAATCCTTTAGGCCCGTGATAAACAGCATACATACCCGCCATTACAGCAAGTAACACCTGAGCAGTACATATGTTAGAGGTAGCCTTGTCTCTTTTAATGTGTTGTTCTCTTGTTTGGAGTGCCATACGAAGGGCTCTATTGCCATCGGTGTCCTTGGTTACTCCAATGATTCTACCTGGAATAGATCGTTTGTATTCTTCATGGGTTGCAAAATACGCAGCATGAGGACCACCGTACCCTAAGGGAATACCAAATCGTTGAGAAGTCCCGACTACTACATCTGCTCCCCATTCTCCTGGAGGACTTAGTAATACGAGGGACATTAAATCAGCAGCTACAGCCACTTTGATTTCATGTTCCTTTGCTGCTGAAACAAAAGCGCTGTAATCCTTAAGCTCGCCTAAGGAAGAAGGATACTGAAGTAAACATCCAAAGAAATCTTCACGAGCTTCAAAAGATGAAGCAGATCCCACAACCAATTCAATTCCAATTGGAATAGAGCGGGTTTTTAATATTGAAAGTGTTTGAGGAAGTACTGTTTCGTCTACAAAGAACTTAACCGAATCAGCTTTCTTTTGGGCTCTTGTTCTCAGACTAAAAAGCATACTCATAGCCTCTGCCGCAGCAGTACCTTCATCGAGTAGTGAAGCATTTGCGAGCTCCATACCTGTAAGGTCACTGATAGCAGTCTGGAAATTTAAAAGCGCCTCTAAACGACCCTGAGAAATTTCAGCTTGATAGGGAGTATAAGCCGTATACCATCCTGGATTTTCGAGAATATTTCTCTTAATCACAGAAGGTGTTATGGTATTGTGATATCCTAAACCGATATAGGTTTTAAAGAGTTTGTTTTTGTTAGAGAGTTCTTCTAAGTGAGTGAGGTAGTCGTGTTCACTTAAAGGACGTTCTAATTCAAGAGGGTTAGAAAGGCGAATATCACTCGGTATGGTCTGTTCGACTAATTGGTCTAAACTACTTACCGAAAGGCTTTGAAGCATACTGTCTAAGTCTTCATTGTGAACCCCGATATGCCTTCTGTTAAAAACGTCTGTATTCATTTTTTAGCTCAGTTTGAAATAATGGAGCAAAAGTACATATAATCAATATAATTATGTGAATTTATAGGCATCTAATCGACTATATTTTTTAACAAAAAAGAGCTTCTTATTAACTTTTCAATACTTTTGAAAGATGAAGTTCGTAGCCTATCTTTTTAGAGTTTATCTCAAAAGCAGCATTCACATTGCCTTGGCTGTGAGTTCACTATTGTATATCAGTATGAAATCACACCATCTTGACTACGATAGAACACTCTACGAGTTCTCTTTTTTTGGGACAATTATCGCCTATAATTTCATCAAATACTCACTGGAAGTTAAACGCTATTTTATCAACTCTAAAAAAGTGATGATTCCATTGATATTGATTTCAGCGGTTGCTGCCCTAGGTGCTGTTCTCGCTCTTTTAAAACTTTCGTATAATCAGATTTTATTGGTCTTAGGGATGGGGATATTGATTTATTTATACACAATCCCCTTTATTCCTTCACTTCCTAATTTTAGAAATCTATCGAGGATTAAAATTTTTATCGTTGCAGCTGTTTGGTCAGGTATTAGTTGCCTTCTGCCACTTATAGAT
>DAIRFL010000073.1:0-8503 GCA_036795105.1 Flavobacteriaceae bacterium
TTCTTGATGAGTACAACTGCGAGTATGGCTCAAGAATTCCCCAAACTAGATGTAAGTCCTATGGACAAAGCGTCATTTAACTCAGATGCAGGATCTGTTGCTATCTATTATTCAAGACCTCAACTCAAGGGAAGATCACTTGATAAATTAGCTCCTAAGGATAAAATTTGGAGAACTGGTGCAAATGAAGCGACCACTATTAGCTTTTCTTCTGATGCAACTATTGCTGGAAAATCTATAAAAGCTGGTACTTATTCTCTTTATTCAATTCCTGGTGATCATCACTGGACCATTGTATTAAACTCCAATGCAAACCAATGGGGTGCGTATAACTACGACGAATCATTAGATGTATTGAGAGCTTCCGTGGAAGCGAGTACTGAAAAAGATGCTGTAGAAGCATTTGCGATGGCCTTTAAAAAAGATGGAACCTTAGTGATGGCATGGGGAACAACTAGAGTTACTGTTCCTATTTCATTTTAAGCATTTAAAATACTTTTCAATATACAAAAGGACGGATATACCGTCCTTTTTTTATGCTTTACTTCTAGGTAATTAGTTTTTACGATACACCTCTTCTCCGCCTAAATAGGTATTTAATACCTTTGACTTTGGAATCTCCATAGGATCTACCTTCATAAGATCTCTGTCTAAAATTACAAAGTCAGCCATTTTTCCAGTCTCAATACTACCGCGCTCCTTTTCTTGAAAATTAGAATGAGCTGCCCAAATAGTCATCCCCTTAAGAGTTTCTTCTCTTGAAAGCTTTTGATCTGGAGTAAAACCACCCTTTGGATATCCTTCTTGATCCTGTCTGGTTACAGCAGCGTAAAAGGTAAAGAATGGGTTTACAAATTCAACAGGAAAATCTGTTCCAAGCGGTAGCGTTCCAGAAGCATCTAAGAGTGATTTAAACGGATAGGCCCCTGGCATTCTATCAGCTCCTAGTCGTTCCTCTGCCCAATACATATCGGAAGTTGCATGAGTTGGTTGTACCGAAGGAATAATTCCCTTTTTATAGTATGAAAAATCTATTGGTGAAGTGATTTGAGCGTGTTCTACCTTCCATCTTCTCGACCTTAAATCATCAACAGCCTTGGTATAAGCTCTAAGCACTGCGACATTAGCAGAATCGCCAATGGCATGAGTATTCATTTGATAATCACTTTTTGCAATTCGATCGGCTAAATCCATCAATTCCTCTTGAGTAGTGATCATCGCTCCAAAATGGCCAGCTTTGTCAGAATAAGCTTGCTTTAAAGCTGCTCCTCTAGATCCCAATGCACCATCGGCATATACTTTAACAGAACCCACATATAGTTTATCGGTTTCTACGATTCCTTTATTCAAATAATAATCTAGGTTTTCCTTAGTATTGCTCACCATTGCATAGATTCGAATATTCAAATCACCTGATTGCTGTAAACTGTCAATAAGTTCAATTGTAGATCGATGTAATCCAGCATCATCCACTGTTGTCAAACCATAAGAAAAGGATATTTGTTCAGCCTTTTTAAGAGCTTCGCTTGCCTCTTCTAAGCTGGGGTTTGGCAACACTTGATCAACTAATCCCATTGGAGTATCTACTAATACTCCCGTCAATGCTCCATCTTCTAACTCTACAGATCCACCAGATACTTTTGTTTGAGCGGTGATTCCAGCAAGATCTAAGGCTTTTTGGTTGACTAAATAAGCATGCCCATCTACACGCTCAAGAGCAACAGGAGTATCTGGAAACAATTCATCTAAGCGATCTTTGGTAGGAAATTTTTTCACTTCCCAATCATTTTGATCCCATCCCCTTCCTCTAATAACTGAAACATTTTTTCCATCGTAGAAGTCTACTACGCGCTCCAAGACTTCTTCAAAACTTTTAGTTCCGACTAAATCTACTAGTTGTTGATTGAGTCCTAAACTATAAAAGTGACAATGTGCATCGATAAATCCAGGGTAAATAGGTTTTTGATCCGCATTTACACTTTTTGCTGATGAATAAGCATCGAGAATTTCTCGATCGCTTCCCACTGCTACAAAGGTTCCATCTTTGACTGCAAAGGCTGAAGCTATTTGAAAATTGTCATCTACAGTATAAACTTTTGCGTTGGTGACAATTAAATCTACTTCCGTTTTTGATTCACAAGAAATCAAAAAAAGAATTGCTGCAATAGGTAAAATTTTTAAAAGGTTCATAGAGAGAGGTGTTAGATATTATAAATCAAATCGGTACTGAGCTCCTAAAGTAATAGTTGCCCCTAGATCTGGATAATTATACCACATTTGATACTGGTTGTTGGTTAGATTTTCAGCTTTGAGTTCAAAACTCCAGTTTTCGCTGTATTGATAATGTAAGGAAGCATTTAGATTGACAAAGGCTTCTAAGTCGTAGGTTACACCTGGATATTCTCCTGGCATAATAAATTGCACAACTGTAATTTCTCGATCTTTTCTAGCACCGATAAAGTTCAATTGAGAACTGAGCATCCAGCCTTTAGCAAGTTTGGCGTTGATAGAGCCATACGCTTTTAAATTTGGAAGATTCCAAGCTACTTCCTCGTTTAGAGTTCTGTATTTACTATAAGAAATTCCCGTCTTTAAACTCAAATATTCTGCAGGTCTTACCAATAAAGAACCACTGATGTTGACTTCATCGATTTGATCGTATACAACTTCAAAACTATTAAGTGTTTCGCTTAGATAAGGCCCCTCATCATTCCTAAAATAATTTTGGTGATTGAGCTTTATCAAAGGGTGATTTTTAACTCTTGAAGCACTTGTGTTTAAGTCAAGACTAAGGAATTTACCGGAGTTTGCTTCTAATCCAAAATCTATATCGATAAGTGTATAAGAGGGCTTCATCTCTAAGGTAGGACTCAGATAAGGATTTTGTTTTGTCAAATTTGAAAAACTATTGAGTTGTGTATATCCATTTAAACCTCCTTTTAAAATCACCTCATTGGACAATTGGTACTGAGCGTCTATCAATGGATAAATAGAGACTCCTACTTCTTCAGATGAGTTTTGACTCAAATAGTTTAGATCTATTCCAACAAACAATTCTAGCTTGTCTTTCGAAAAATCTAATTGAGGCTGAAGGCCTAACTGAGTGTATTTATAGGGATCAGGTTTTGAGTTGTCCATAAGACTAAGAGCTGCGTTTTCAAAACCACCACTTAAATAATCCACAAAAGCATCGATCCTAAAGAGACGATCTGCTAGTTTAAATTCAGTTTCGGATTCGAATTTAAAATCCAATTCATCAGATTTAGTTAAATCCGATATGGTATTGAAATTTAATGAGAGGTTTTTAATTGCACCACTGTTGAAATGATACTTAAAATCAATTGCTGCTCTGTTGTAGTATTGATTAGTTGATTTAGTAGAAGTAGGTGATCCAATCCAAATTTGCTTGCCGTAGTAATTAAACTCCTGCTTTTGATAGCTCGCGTTTAAGGATCCATCTCCTTTTTTGGTGCTAAACCCCATGGTAGAACCCACATACCTATTCTTATTAAGTGGACTGTAAACATATCCCTCTATAGCTCCTTTAGTAGTGTCATAAGAAGCCCTAAATCCAACATTGAATCGCGAACTCACATATTCGTGATGGCTCAGATTGACATTTAAACTGGAATTGGTTCCCGCAGTTAATTTAAAAAGCGATGAATACACATCCTCCATTGGACTTATCCAATGTAAATAAGGTGCTTCAAACTTTGGAATATGAGAGTCTAAAACTGGAAATGTTCCAATTCGGTATTTTAAATTGGCAGTTGTTTTCTTTTCAAAGTTAGTTTTTTTAGGGATTAAAGCCTGCTTTTTAGAAGGTTCTATTTCAGGATTATAAGACTTGACCACCGTTACAGTTTCTCTAACTTCTTCCTTTGTTTCTTGCGCGATAACAGGAAGAACAAAAAGTGTGATTACAACTAAAATGATATGATTGATTCTCTTTGTCATAACTATTGAATACTGTCTTTTTGAATTTGACTTTCTTGATTTTCTTTAGAGCTATCGAGCTCTTTTAAGAGAAGTGAAGCCTCATTGACTATTACTGGATATTGAGTAAAATTCTTGACCACTGAACTCAATATGTAGTTTGCCTGAAATGCATCTTCCAATCCTATAAAATTCTCAGCCATTAACAACAGTCCTTTAGCAGCCCATTCTTTATAAGCGGGATAGTCCTTTGCTAATTGTTGAATCTTTTCATTAGACTGCTGGTAATCCTTGTCTTTATTGTTGAAATAAGCTTCAAAATACAAGGCTTCTGCGGCGGTTTCGCCAGAAGCATTTTCTGCAATAATAGCATAGGCTGATTTACTCTCTTCGAGTTCTCCTAACTCAAATGAAGATCGGGCGAGTATGAGTAATGCATCGGATTCCAATCGCTTTTCTAATCCATCTATAGCGAGTAGTTTTTTAGCATAAGTTTTCGCTAATTTCACCTTCTTTTGTTGATAGTATGCTCTCATAAGGTTCGAAGAAGCAAAGTGTTCGTTCTGAATTCTATTCGCAATAGATTCAAGTGTTTTTAGGTCTTCAACAGCACTGTCAAGACCGTTGAGTTCTATCAGTAAACTGATCTTCTCAACAAGGGCCTCTTCTCTAAACATAGAAGCTTGTTTAGCGACGATTGTAAACAAAGGCAATGCTTTGTTTTTTAAATCCGTCTTGAGATACAATTTGGCTAAATCAAAACGCGATTCTAATTGATATCTTCCTTTTGGATAAGTCTCTACATAGTATTCATATGCTTTAATTGCCCTATCAGTATTCGAAGCTAAGAGCAGTTGCTTAGCCGCATCAAAACTGGATTTGTCTAAAGATTCTTCAGTTTCGCTGATATAATCCAATCCCTTAACCCAGTTGGAATAGGTTTCTAAATCTCCCTGCTCCATATAAATTCGTTTTGCTGCAGCAACCCCTTGAACTGCTTCTTCTGTCCTTGGAAAATCCACAGTTAAATCCACGAAGAGTTCCAATGCCTGAGTATTTAATCCTTTGGTATACAACAAGAGTCCTTTTCTGAGCTTACTTACCGCAACTAAAGGGCTTTGTGGATGCTGCAACACTAGTTTGTCGTAGGTACTAATCGCTAAATCGTTCTGCCCTTCACTGGCATAAGTGATCGCTAAATTATAACTCACTTCATCTCTTAAACTCGAGGTCGTATACTCGTTTAGCCACTCTTTGAGCAGACTGATTTTTTTATTGTTTTGTTGGAGGTATCCATAAGACATCGCCGCTTTAAAAGCAGCGTAATCTCTAGGAGCTGATGGATATAAAACTACCGTACCATAGGTACTGATGGCATTGTTAAAATCTTTAGAAACATAATAGGAGTCTGCGAGTTTTAATAGAGCATCCGTATAGGTAGGTTCTGATCGTTTTACATTGGATAAATACTTTTTAAAAGAAGGAATCGCCTCTTTAAAACGCTTCATTTTAAAATAAGCATAGGCTCTTAAGTAATCCATCTCAAAAACCTCTTCAATAGCAGATCTCCTCGGGTGTTTCTGAAGACTGATTAACTCTTGTAGCGCTAATTGATCCCGATCTAGCTCTAATAAGCACTCCGCCTTCCAAAACAATGATCTAGCAGCTAATTTTGATTTTGAGTTTGCGCTATAGGATCTATCTAAATAATCAATTGCAGTTTCATAAGCACTGAGTTTAATTAAATCCATTGCTTTTAGATAGGTCACCTGTTGTAAAACTGTATTTGATGCGAGTTGAGGCTGCTTCTCAATCATATCCAGAGCCGCTTCAAAATCACTAGTTTGCACATAAGCTTCAATCAAAAGGGATTTGATTTCCACAAGGTGCGAAGACCTTGGAAAAGCCGTTACAAACCTTCCTAAAGCTGATACCGCAGCTTCGAAAGGGTTTCCAATATCAAAACTGAGTTTTGAATACTGATATTGAGCCTCTTCGTTTAGAGTCTTTGAATAGCCCAGTTGAAAGGACGCTCTAAATGCAGTGAGCGCCTCAGACTTTTTATCGAGTTGCATATAACAGGCTCCCAGTTGATAATAGGCATTTTGAGCAAGTTCATCATTACCTCCTACGATGGTGTTAAATATTGAAATGGCTTTTTGGTAATCATTTTGCTCAAAATAGCAAAACCCTAAATGGTAACTATCCAATGTAGACCAGTTTGTAGCGAGTTGTTTATAAGCTTCGTAATAAGGGATCGCCTTTGAGTAATCCTCCATCTGAAAATAACTTTCGGCAACTATTTTATTGAGAAGTGAACGTTCTGATTTAGTTGCAGAAGGAAGGTAATTAAGTGCTGCTTCAATCGCCTTTTGATAATTGGATTCTCTAAAGCTGATATCCGCTTTAAAATACGCACTCTTTACCGTTAGTGATTCATCGTCAAAAGGATCAGAAAACAGTGATTTTGCAAGAGTGAGTTCATTTTTTTCATAGGCGATATACCCTAAGTAAAATCGAGCTTTTGAATCGTATAAACGATCTGTTCTCGCCTTTTCAAAGTTCGTTTTTGCCTTATCTATAGCGCCACTGATAAATAAACTATAGGCGTAGTTAAAATAGTAATGTGTTAATTCTGACTTGTTAATCGATTTGGGGTCAATTCCATCATACAAATCAAGAGCAGTGGAATAATCTTGATCTTCAAACAAGGCAGTAGCTTTGTAAAATTCCAATTGTTGATTGAAGATACTCTTAGGGTACTTCGCTTTAAAGCGATCGACTTCCTCATCTAATTGCTCCAATTTTAAGTAATAGGAAGTGAGGGTCTTATAATAAGCCACTTCCATTTTAAAAAGTTGATCTTGATTCGTCTTTAGAAGTTCATCAAACATATACCTAGATGCGGCGTAAGACTTTTGATGAAATAGAGCGAGGGCATCTGCGTATTTTTCATCAGTGATATCTTCATCGGTATGTTGCTGTGCATAAGTGTTTAAACCACACAACAATATCAGAACAAAGCCTATCTTTTTTAACATAAAAAGAAATGTGTTTTTTAGAGTGATTAAAAATCAATAGCTCTATATTCAGAAGCTAATTTAGACTATGAATATAAAGAATTTTCACTAGTATAAACGCCTTTTAAAAAGAAGTTATTACATTTATAACAACAAAAATTATTATGGCTCAAACAATTCTCTCGCTAACAGACCTTTGTGTGTATCAAGAACAGAATCTGGTTTTAAGTCAGGTCAATCTCAGTCTTCAAAAAGGAGAGTTTTGCTATCTCATCGGTGAAACCGGTTCGGGAAAAAGCAGTCTGCTCAAAATACTTTACGGGGAACTTGAAATCAAATCTGGTTTAGCTGAAATTGTCGATTTCAATCTCAATAAACTAAAGGAATCTGAAATTCCATTCCTAAGAAGAAAAATTGGAGTCATTTTTCAAGACTTTAAACTCCTCCCCGACCGATCGGTACAAGACAACCTATTATTTGTTCTTAAAGCCACAGGGTGGAAGGATAAAAAAGAGATGAAAAATCGTTGTGAAGAAGTCTTAGACAAGGTGGGAATGAAGACCAAAGGATTTAAATTTCCTCATGAATTATCAGGAGGAGAACAACAACGCGTTTCGATCGCTAGAGCGCTTTTAAACGATCCTGAGCTCATCTTAGCTGATGAACCAACTGGAAATTTAGACCCAAAAACCAGTGTTGAAGTCATGAAAGTTCTCGAAGAGATTCACAAGGCTGGCAATACTATTCTGATGGCGACACACGACTACGCTCTTATTTTAAAATACCCTCATAAAACACTTAAATGTCACCAGGGAGCTGTATTTGAAGTCAAAGAACAATCAATTTAAAAAGTTTATTATTTTTTGTTTCTTTGGAACAAATTAAATTTATGGACGTACTTGGTATAGATATTGGAGGTTCTGGAATCAAAGGAGCTATGGTCGACTTAGAAACCGGTGAACTCACAAGTGAACGCTATAGAATTCCAACCCCAAAAGGAGGAGAACCAGAAGCAATGGCTGATGTTGTTGCTCAAATCATAGAACATTTTAATTATAAGGGCAAGGTTGGTTGTGGAATCCCAACTATTGTTAAAAATGGTATCTGTAAAGAGCATGGAAATCTATCTAAGAAATGGAAAGGCCTCGATGCCGAAAAACTCTTAAAAGATCGTACCGGATTAGATTTTCACATAATCAACGACGCCGATGCCGCAGCTAGTGCCATCATGCATTACGGTATTGGAAAAGGAAGAAAAGGCTTTGTACTCACCATTACAGTTGGAACCGGATTAGGCTCTGGAGCTTATTTTAACGGACAACTCATTCCAAATTTTGAACTTGGACAAATTCCGTATAAATCTTATTCAAAAATAGAACTCTATGCAGCTTCTTCTATAAAAGACAAAGAGGATTTGTCCTATAAGCAATGGGCTAAACGCTTTAATAAGTTTCTTAAATACGTGAACTTGATCGCTTCTCCTAACCTGATTATTATAGGAGGTGGGATTTCTAAAAAGTGGGATAAATTTGAAAAGTACCTAGACT
>DAIRFL010000074.1:0-8492 GCA_036795105.1 Flavobacteriaceae bacterium
GCTCTATATCAATTACGGAATTTTGTTGTTGGCGACACTTTTTGTTTATGAATTAACTTATTTTCACGTGATGGTGGTTCAGTTGTTTTTAATCATTTTGGTATTCAATTTGATTTTCAAATACAAGCTTTCTCAACACTACAAAGACTAAGAGATGAAAAACAATATTAAAATGTTTAGGGTAAAGTTTGATGTCACTCAAGACGATCTATCTAAGAAATTAGGAGTGTCCAGGCAAACTATTAACTCCATAGAAAACAACAAATACTTTCCATCACTTGAATTAGGGCTTCAAATGGCACAGATATTTGATTGTAAGGTAGATGATTTGTTTAGTCTAGACTAAGCAGATTTTGGAAAGACTTTCTTGCTAAAGACTAATAGAATCCCAACTCCAGTACTGATAGCAGTATCCGCTATATTAAAGACCGGTTGAAAAAACTGAAAATTAGATCCTCCAACAAAGGGAACCCAATTAGGCCAATAGGTATCTATGAGTGGGAAGTACAACATATCGACCACTTTTCCATGAAACAATTTACTATAGGGGACCTCTGCCATCCAAGCGGCTATTTGACCGTTGGAATGATCGAAGATAATTCCGTAAAACACCGAGTCAATAATATTTCCGAGAGCTCCAGCAAAAATGAGAATTTGAGCAATGATCAGCAGTTGAGGCCCCTTGGTTTTTACGGTGTGGTAAACCCAATAACCGATGGCAGTTATCGCCACTAATCTAAAGAGAGTCAAGAATAATTTCGCTGATGATTCTGCTATAGGGAGGATGTCACTTAGTTTGGTTCCCCAAGCAGCTCCTTCATTTTCGATAAACAAGATTTTAAACCAAGAGAAAACCTCAACGGATTCTCCGATATAAAAATGAGTTTTTACATAGATTTTAGACCACTGATCTACGATCAGTAGTAGGAGCACAAATAGAGAGACTTTTTTTAAATTCATAGGGCTTAGTTGGCTCAAAAATACAATTATTTATTCGCTTTTATAAGGTGAATACTTCCTGTTTTACTCTCTAAGTTCAATTGGTTTTTACCCAGTGGTATAGAATCTGAAATCAGGTTCCCATAGGTGCTTTTTGCATCGATGGTCGCACTGGACACAAAAGCTTTGATACTTCCTTTAATAGTGTGGACACTTGCCATAGTTCCTACCTGATTGAGGGTGCAGTTTCCATCGTTGAGTTCAACGAGAAGTTCTTTATAAGAGCCGTGAACATCAGTATTAGTTGAATTACCGACGAGTTTTACTTTAAATTGTTCAGGAATTTCAATATAGAGCGAGACCGAGAGTACTTTGTGTGCGCTTAATTTGTCATTGGGCATCACAAATCCGGCGTTAAAGCTCGGCTGAATGGTAAGCAGGTTTCGATTCGTAAATACATTGACCAATTGATTAGGACTGTATTCCCCTTCAATCTCTGCCTTGATAGTCAAGCTGTTTGAGTCAGTAGTTTCGAGAACGACTTCAAAACTGTCTTTGGCATCGATAAAAATTTGATCGACCCCTTCTTCAATAAAAGATTTATGAATGACCTTTTGTCCAAAGGAAAAACTAAAAGCAAGACCCATTAGACAAAAAATGCCTTGTTTGATTATCGTTGAACAAGGCATTGTAAGTTATTTTTGCATTTTCTTAGCTTCGATGCTCAGTGTTGCGTGAGGAACTAATTTTAAACGCTCCTTAGAGATTAATTTACCGGTAACTCTACAGACACCATAGGTTTTGTTCTCAATTCGAAGTAGGGCATTTTTAAGATCTCTAATAAATTTTTCCTGACGAATCGCAAGCTGCGTATTCGCTTCTTTACTCATTGTTTCAGATCCTTCTTCAAAAGCTTTAAATGTTGGAGAAGTATCATCAGTACCATTGTTGTGATCATTCATATAGGCACTCTTCAACAACTCTAAATGTTCTTTTGCTGTTTTGATTTTATCTTCAATAATAACTCTGAATTCCTCTAAATCTTTATCGGAATATCTGTGATTTGATTCTGCTGACATAATTATTCCTTTTTTTGGATAAACAATCGTGTACGAGTATCGTCAAATTCGATCTCTACACCCTCTTTTAATTCATCGACACAATGAATTTCTTCACTCAAGGTCTCCGTCTTAATGTAGTCTAAGTTAACATTTATTGCCTTTTCTACAATACCATCTTTCAAAATAGTTACAATAATTTTATCGGTAACTTCAAAACCTGAATCTTTTCTGAGATTTTGGATTCTGTTGACCATCTCTCTTGCAATTCCCTCGCCTTTGAGTTCTGGTGTAATATGGATATCTAGGGCAACGGTGACATTCCCTTCTGAGGCCACAAGGCAGCCTTCAATATCTTGAGAAGAAATCATTACATCTTCTATATTTAACGCTATATTTTGATCTGAAACAGCAATGTTTTTAACTCCGTTTGATTCAATTTCAGCGATGTCTTCAGCGGTAAATCCTGCAATTACAGCAGCGATTTGCTTCATTTGTTTCCCGTGTTTTGGTCCAAGGGTTTTAAAATTAGGCTTGATCTGTTTTACCAAAATTCCATCTTCATCAGTAATGAGTTGAACCTCTTTGATGTTGACCTCTGCTTTTACTAAATTCTCAACTGCGAGAATCGCTTGTTTTTCAGCCTCGTTGTGGTAAGGCACCATTATTTTCTGGAGCGGTTGTCGCACCTTAATTTTTTCTTTTTGACGCAGCGAAAGCACAAGAGAAGATATGCGTTGTGCGAGTTCCATCTTTTGTTCGAGGGAACTGTCAATAAGGCTCCTATCTGCTTTAGGAAATTCAGCCAAATGAACAGACTCAGCAGCATTAGTTCTACATACAGAGCTCAAGTCTCTATAAAGGCGGTCCATAAAAAACGGAGCGACTGGAGCAGAAAGAAGGGCTACTGTTTCCAAACAGGTATAGAGTGTTTGGTAAGCTGCAATCTTATCGGTTTCATAAGCGCCTTTCCAGAAACGTCTTCTACAGAGTCTCACATACCAATTCGACAAGTGTTCTTGAACAAAATCTGAAATGAGTCGCGTTGCTCTAGTTGGTTCGTACTGATTATAAGCCTCATCCACTTTCTCAATAAGGGTATTGAGTTCTGATAAAATCCAACGATCAATTTCTGGACGCTCTTCCATAGGCACCTCCTCTTCACTGTAAGAGAATTGATCCAAATTTGCGTAGAGACTAAAGAAGGAATAAGTGTTGTAAAGGGTTCCGAAGAATTTTCGTTTTACTTCTGCAACTCCTTCTAGATCGAACTTTAAATTGTCCCAAGGGTTTGCATTTGAAATCATATACCAACGTGTGGCATCAGCCCCGTGATCCTTAAGTGTTTTAAAAGGATCGATGGCGTTACCAAGGCGCTTGGACATCTTCTTTCCATCCTTGTCGAGCACCATTCCATTAGAAACGACATTCTTATAGGCAACTGAGTCAAAGACCATGGATGCGATAGCGTGTAGGGTATAGAACCACCCTCTTGTTTGATCGACTCCTTCAGCGATAAAATCAGCTGGGAAGGCGGTATTTGAATCGATTTTTTCTTTGTTTTCGAAGGGATAATGCCACTGTGCATAGGGCATGGACCCTGAATCAAACCACACATCGATAAGATCTGATTCTCTTTTCATCGGTTTTCCTGAAGGCGAAACAAGTACAATCTGATCTACAATATTTTTGTGAAGATCGATCTTTTGGTAATTCGCTTCACTTTGGTCTCCAGGAACAAAGTCTTCAAAGATATCTTTGTCCATCATGCCAGCCTTAACAGCTTCTTGCATGGCTTCTTTTAATTCTTGAACAGAACCGATAATACATTCTTCTTTTCCGTCTTCAGTTCTCCATATAGGAAGCGGAATTCCCCAATACCTCGAGCGAGATAGGTTCCAATCATTGGCGTTCGAAAGCCAGTTTCCAAACCTTCCTTCTCCGGTTGCTTTTGGTTTCCAATTGATACTTTGATTGAGCTCAAACATTCGATCTTTTACATCGGTCACCTTGATAAACCAAGAATCTAATGGATAGTAAAGTACGGGCTTGTCGGTTCTCCAACAGTTTGGATAGGAGTGGACATATTTTTCAACCTTAAAGGCCTTGTTTTCTATTTTGAGTTGAATCGCAATTTCAACATCTACAGATTTTTCAGGGGCGGTTCCTTCCTCGTAGTATTCGTTTTTGACGTATTTACCCCCGAGTGCTCCAAGTTCTGGACGGAATTTTCCCTGTAAATCTACCAGTGGAACTGGGTTTGAGTTTTCGTCAAGTACGAGCATAGGAGGAACTTCTGGCTCTGCTTCTTTAGCAGCCAAGGCATCATCAGCACCAAAGGTTGGAGCTGTGTGAACAATTCCTGTTCCGTCTTCTGTAGTCACAAAATCACCTAGAATAACTCTAAATGCATTTTCTGGATTTTGATAGGGTTTTGCAGCCTCGATTAACTGCTCGTATCGAATGTTTTGAAGTTCTTTACCAAGGACGGTGTCACCGACTACATAGGGGATCTTTTTGTCCCCCTCTTTAAAGTCCTCTAGCTCTTGTTGCGTTTCAACAGCGGTGTATTTTCCAGAAAACTGTTTTCCTACTAATGATTTAGCGAGGATAACGGTGATCGGTTCAAAGGTGTATTGGTTAAAGGATTTAACCCAAACGTATTCTATTTTTGGACCAACCGTAAGAGCGGTATTCGAAGGAAGTGTCCAAGGAGTAGTGGTCCATGCTAAGAAATAAAGCGAATCACTTATTCCTTTTAAGGCCTCTGGAAGGCTATCGTTGATCGCCTTAAATTGAGCAGTCACAGTAGTGTCTGTCACATCTTGATAACAACCAGGTTGGTTGAGCTCGTGTGAACTCAGGCCAGTACCTGCCTTCGGAGAATAAGGCTGAATAGTATAACCTTTGTAAATCAATCCCTTGTCGTAGATCTGTTTGAGAAGCCACCAAACGGTCTCCATATATTTGGGCTCATAGGTAACATAGGGGTCTTTCATATCGACCCAATAACCTATTTTTTCAGTCATATCGTTCCACACATCGGTATAACGCATAACGGCTTTTCTACAAGCATCGTTGTATTCAGAAATTGAAATCTTACTTCCAATATCTTCTTTGGTAATTCCCAATTCTTTTTCAACACCTAATTCTACAGGAAGCCCATGAGTATCCCATCCAGCTTTACGCTTTACTTGGAACCCTTTCATCGTCTTGTATCTCGGAAAGATATCCTTAATCGTTCTAGCCATTACGTGGTGAATACCAGGCATACCATTAGCTGAAGGAGGACCTTCAAAAAATACATAGCTAGGTTTTCCCTCCCTTTGGGATACACTTTTGTTAAAGATATCGGCATCCTTCCAGAACTGCTGTACGCTGTTGGACACTTCTGCTAAATCGAGACCTTTATATTCTGCAAACTTCATAAGACTAGGCTATTGAGCTAAAATTAAAGATGCAAAATTACACAATTATTAACAAAAAAGGGAGTTTAGGACTCGATTTTAAAATTGGTGACTCAAACTAGTAATTAGATTGATGCCAGGGGCACTTATCCCCGAAGAATAAGGGCGGTAACGCAGGTTGGTTAAATTCTCCACCGCAAAGGTGAATTTAGTCTGATGGGTCAATTGGATTTGAGACTTAAAGTTCAGGGTTTGCCAGGAAGGAGCATAGGGATTCCCCTGCTCGTCTTTGGCGTATAAATAGGATTTAGAACGCTCACTCAAGGCTAAGTTTTCATAGGGAATTTCCGAATTGAACAGACTGTATAAATTTAGAATGAAAGGCCCCTCCTCATAGACGAGTTGAAGTTGTCCAAAATTTGGAGAAACATGTCTTACTGCAGAACTAATGCCATACTCATCGAGGTATTCTCCTTTAGACATGGAATAGTTTCCGATGAGTTTAAGGTGTTCGCTTAGCAAACATCGAAGAGCAACTTCAACCCCTTTAATCTTTGCGTGAGCTAAATTTTGAACGGCCTGTACTCTGGAGAGTTCTCCTTGATATTCGATATAATCTTGAGCCTGAACTGCTCCACTAGGAATAAAGGAATCATAATCTTTTCGAACCATCACCTGATCCATAAAGGTGTAGTAGGCTGAAAAACGAATATCGGTATGACTGTTAATTCGGGTTCTAAAACCAAGGTCAATTCCCCTTGCGTGTTCTGGTTTTAAATCGGGGTTAGGAACTACAACGGCCCCAGGTTCAGAATCGAAGACCTTGGCTAAGTCATCGATGTTTGGAGCTCTAAATCCAGAGGAGATATTAAATCGCAATTGAGACTGATTCAAGGTCCAATTCATCCCTAGATTAGCAGTGAGAGCAGCGGTATTTAAATTGACTTCATCAAAGGAGAAATCATGCTGCATTCGATCGAGCTCAGCATAGGCTTTAATTTTATTATAGCGCATACCCCCCATAAGAGTTAAGTGATCAGAAGCCTTTAGGATACTGTTGAAATAGAGCGCAGATGAGTTCCAAGTCGAATGGTCTGGATATCTCGAAGGAGCACTGATGACACTGTTGGTGTCGATGTTTTCTTGACTTCCCTCAGAGCGGACGAGATTGTCTATAAATTCATAACCGTAAAAGAGCTCTAATGAGGTTCCAATATTCTTCTCAAAATCTAAATTAAAGGTCCAGCTGTCTACAAATTCTTCGGTATGTTCCAAGATAGGATCCCCAAAATCCCTATTGTGTCTGCTTTCTCCAAATCGCTGGTGAGCAATACTGAGAATTGCATTTTGATAAAAGGAATTGGACCTCATATGCTGTAATTCGTAATGCTTCATATTCCACAATTGAGGGCCGTAATACCACTGAGCAGATCGCAGTAGTTGGTCTTCTTTTCCAGGCCTGATCAATCGATCATACCTTGGAACATTAGAAGTTCTCGAATAAATCCACGACAATTCGTGTTTCCATTGAGGAGAAGGTTGGTATACAGATTTGTGAAAAGCACTGAGCATGGAATAAGCAGAATTCAACTGTTTTCTGGGCTCGTTGTTTTGAACAACGCGATCCGATCCATCGATGCGTTTTACATATTCACGTCTTAGGTAGTCATCTGAACCTGCTGTTCCCATGGATAAATTTGAAAAATCACTATGAGTAAAACTACTCAGATGTGACCATTTTGAGGAGGAACGACTGAGTTCAAAATGCTTGGTCCATTCTCGATTCGCAGATGAATAGCGACTGCTCGCTGAAGCTTCAAACTTCTTTTTGGCGCTCATACTTTTAGAGCGAGTATAAAAATTAATAACTCCACCCATTGCATCAGATCCATAGATAACCGATCCCGTTCCAAAAAGAACTTCAGTTTTGTCCACTGTAAAAGGATCGATGGAGATGACATTTTGAAGATTTCCGGATCTAAAGATGGCATTATTCATTCGAACCCCATCGACAACTAAAAGCAAACGATTCGCAGCAAACCCTCTTATCATGGGGCTTCCTCCCCCTAGCTGACTCTTTTGAACATAGACATTTCCAGATTGCTGAAGTAGATCTGCCGAGGTTTGGGGCTGTTGAAGCTCGATGGTTTTATGGTCGATTAAACGTATCTTCTGAGGCACCTGACTCTTGTACTGTTTCCATTTGGAGACCGACATAATTACCTCATCCAAGTGCATGCTCTGAGGATAGAGGTAAATGGTGTAGTCGTTTCGAGCCCAGCTCGTCTTGCTAATTCTCAGTTTTTCATATCCAAGTTTATACACCTCGAGGATTTCATCCATTTCAAAAACGGATAGATCAACGTGACCGTCGCTATAAGAACTCATGCTTTCCTTTAGGTCAGTAGTATAAACAATTGCCTGTTCAATAGGCTTGTTGGTGTTGGCATCGAGCACCATAAAATCCTGAGCTTTTGCAGCTATAGAAAAAATCAGAGCTAAAAAGCTAACGACTATTTTATTTAGACGAATAGACGGCATTGAGGACTTCAAGGGATTTGGGTGACTTAAAAGAATTTAAATGCAATCGATAATATAACATTAGCGATTTTAAAAGTTCAAGTTTTAGGTTTTTATCAAGTTTAATCGCTTTAGATTCATCAAATTCCGTGCCTAAAAACAGCTTTAAAGCATCTGAAGAAGAAATACCCAAGGAATGGTCAGTTTGCTTATTGGAATCAAAGGCCCCTTCTGTTAAGTTGAAGTAGGGAGCATCAAGAGTTGATCGATCTGGATAAAACCCTAAATAACGACTCAATTCGATCAGAAATTGTAAGTGAAAATTACCAATCTGATCGTTTTGATCCATCCAAACCATAGAGTCAATTAAAAAATTGAATAAGTTTTGGTTTTGCTCTTCCTCTACAATTGCAGAAGAAAGAACCTCAGAGAGAAAAATGACTAAGGAATTTTTAATGGGATTTGAATGAGCCGTGCGGTAGTGATAATGAGTTTTTACCTCAGAGATTCGCTATAGTGAACTCTTGTTTTTATGAGTCGCAACAATTTCTAGCTGAGAAAGGGGTAG
>DAIRFL010000075.1:0-8481 GCA_036795105.1 Flavobacteriaceae bacterium
AAGAAAGTCAAAAGCAGTTAAAGATGAGAGCAGATAGAATAGGCAGCGATTTGGACAACTGTTTTATTCTCACTGAAACCAATATTCAAAATATCTTTAGGCAAATCAATGAAGTAAAGCCCGATATAGTTGTTATTGATTCTATTCAAACTCTTCATTCAGATCTTATCGAATCTGCGGCTGGTTCAGTTTCTCAAATTAGAGCAACCACTGCAGATCTCATTCAGTTTGCAAAACAAACCCATACCCCTGTTATTCTTATTGGTCATATCACCAAAGACGGTTCCATTGCCGGGCCTAAGATTCTAGAGCATATGGTCGATACTGTTCTGCAATTTGAGGGGGATAAAAACTACGTTTATAGAATACTAAGGGCTCTAAAAAATCGCTTTGGTTCGACCTCTGAACTAGGCATTTATGAAATGGTGGGTTCTGGTTTAAAAGAGGTGAGCAATCCCTCTAAAATTCTCATTTCTAATTCTGAAGAAGAACTCTCTGGTACTGCGATTGCAGCAACCCTTGAAGGGATGAGACCACTGATGGTAGAAATTCAAGCCCTAGTGAGCTCAGCGGTCTATGGAACCCCTCAGCGCTCCACTACTGGATTTAATATTAAACGATTAAATATGCTCTTAGCTGTTCTTGAAAAAAGAGCAGGCTTTAAGCTTGGGGCTAAAGATGTCTTTTTAAATATTACCGGTGGAATCAGCATAGAGGACCCCGCACTAGATTTAGCAGTAATCGCTGCAGTACTGAGTTCAAATTTAGACAGAGCTCTAAATAAAAATCTCTGTTTTGCTGCAGAAGTAGGTCTCGCTGGTGAAATTCGTCCTGTACAAAGAGTTGATCAGCGAATTCTGGAAGCTGAGAAATTAGGTTTTAAATCAATTGTGATTTCCAAACACACAAGTCTCAACAGCCAGCCTAAAATCAAAGTGATTCAGGCTGGACGTATTGAAGAGGTACTCAAACATTTGTTTTCTTAAGGAGAAGGTATCGGGTGCTGTTTGTGAATCGCCTGAATACCCTCGTATAATTCTGGAGTCATGTCAACATTGATACTGCCGATATTTTCCTTGAGTTGATCCATCCTAGTCGCTCCTATTATATTTGCTGTTACAAAAGGTCTTGTATTAACGAAAGCCAATGAGAGTTGTGCTGGAGTAATACCGTGAGCTTTTGCTAATTCAGCGTATTTTTCAGTTGCTAAAACTGCCTGCTCATTGCTGTAACGATCGAAGTTAGGAAACAGCGTTACTCTGGCTTTTTCAGGTTGCTTTCCTCCTAAATACTTACCGGACAACACTCCAAACCCCATCGGAGAATAGGCCAAAAGTCCCATCTGTTCTCTTACAGATACTTCCGCTAGTCCAACCTCATAACTTCTGTTGAGAAGCGAGTACGGATTTTGAACTGATTGCATTCTTGGAAGCTCAGGAAACTCTTTGTGAAGTTCTAAATACTTCATTGCTCCCCATGCCGTTTCATTAGAAAGACCAATATGACGAATCTTTCCAGCTTTGACTTGCTTGTTTAAGCTTTCGAGTATTTCTTTAAAATTATTCTTCCACAATTCATTCTGGTCGTATTCAAATCCCAACTTTCCAAAAAAGTTAGTAGATCGCTCTGGCCAGTGTAATTGATAGAGGTCGATATAGTCAGTTTGCAGACGCTTTAAACTTGCATCAACAGCCTCTTCAATCGATTTTGGAGAAAAACCAGTAGTTCTTATATGTTTGGTAAAATCAGCAGGTCCAGCAATTTTAGAAGCCAATACCACCTGATCTCTTTTCTTGTTTTTTGCAAACCATTTACCAATGATACGTTCAGTATCCGCATAAGTTTCAGCTTGTGCTGGCACGGGATAAAGCTCTGCCGTATCCCAAAAATTAACCCCTTGGTCTAGGGCGTAATCCATTTGCTCATGTCCTTCTTCTAGGGTGTTTTGTCGACCCCATGTCATGGTACCAAGGCAAATTTTACTGACTTTGATATCAGTAGTTCCTAATGTAGTGTATTTCATTTGAGAGTTTTTAAATAAGCCGCTAATATAAGAAATTGATATAAATCAATTGAATCTTAAGCGAGCTCTAAAAGAATAGGGCAATGATCCGAGTGAACTGCCTGTGACAATATGGTCGATCGCTTGATCTTATCCCTTAAAGGTTCACTGACCATAGCGTAATCCAAACGCCAGCCTTTGTTATTCGCTCTTGAATTAGCTCTATAACTCCACCAGGTGTAGTTGTGAGGTTCTTTGTTTAAAAACCTAAAGCTGTCGATAAACCCGCTTTCGATCAACGAGCTTAACCAGGCGCGTTCTTCAGGCAAGAATCCCGACACCGTTTTATTGCGTACAGGATCGTGAATATCGATCGCCTCGTGACAAATATTATAATCTCCACAAACCACCAAATTAGGATGCTCCTTGCGAAGCGCTTTTAGATATTCTAAAATATCATCCATATAGGTGAACTTATATCCCAGTCGAGCGTCATTAGTTCCAGAAGGCAAATACATACTCATTACAGAAACCTCATCAAAGTCCACTCTGAGATTTCTCCCTTCTAGATCCATATAATCGATTCCTGTTCCGTACTCTATGTGATTGGGTTCTTGCTTGCAGAGTATAGCCACTGAGCTATAGCCTTTCTTCTGTGCTGAAAACCAATAGTGGAATGGGTATCCCGCCTCTTCAAAAACCGATAAATCCAATTGTTCTTTATGTGCCTTGGTCTCTTGAATACACACTACATCTGGATCGGTAGCTACAAGCCAGTCGATGAAGCCTTTTTTTAAAGCAGCTCGAATACCATTGACATTATAAGAGGCGATTTTCATACTAGCTCATTTTTTTAAGCCAGTGTTTGAGGTCGACCTCTGCCTTGATGATGGTAGCTAGTTCACTGATCGCTACACGCTTTTGTTCCATAGAATCTCTGTGGCGAATGGTCACTGTTTGATCTTCTAAGGATTGGTGGTCGACAGTAATACAAAATGGAGTACCAAGAGCATCTTGTCTTCTATAGCGTCTCCCTACGGCATCCTTTTCATCATAAGCCACTTCGAAATCCCATTTGAGATCCGCTACGATTTGATGAGCGATTTCTGGAAGACCATCCTTTTTAACCAGCGGTAAGATAGCCGCCTTTGTAGGTGCCAATACTGCAGGTAATTTTAAAACAGTTCTAGTCGATCCGTTTTCTAATTCTTCCTCTTGCAGTGCGTTTGAGAATACCGCTAAGAACATACGATCCACTCCGATAGAAGTTTCTACCACATAGGGAACATAGGACTCGTTAATTTCCGGATCAAAATACTGTAATTTCTTACCAGAGAATTTTTCATGAGACCCTAAATCAAAATCAGTTCTTGAGTGAATTCCCTCTAATTCTTTAAATCCAAATGGAAATTTAAATTCAATATCTGCAGCAGCATCTGCGTAATGCGCTAATTTTTCGTGATCGTGGAAACGGTAATTATCTGCTCCTAATCCAAGTGAATAATGCCATTTTAAACGCGTTTCTTTCCACTTTTCATACCATTCTTTTTGAGTTCCAGGTTTGATAAAGAACTGCATTTCCATCTGTTCAAACTCGCGTTGTCTAAAGATAAATTGACGAGCGACAATTTCATTTCTAAAGGCCTTTCCGATTTGAGCAATTCCAAATGGAATCTTCATACGGCCTGTTTTTTGAACATTTAAGAAGTTGACAAAGATTCCCTGAGCTGTTTCAGGTCTTAGATAAAGATCCATAGCAGTATCCGCTGAGGCTCCAAGCTTGGTTCCAAACATCAAGTTAAACTGTTTTACATCGGTCCAGTTTTTTGATCCTGACAAGGGACAAGCGATTTCTAATTCTTCAATTAACGCCTTGACATCTGCTAGGTTCTCTTCAGAGAGTGATTTACCCATACGAGCTAAAATTTCCTCTCCCTTTTGTTTGTATCCTAGAACTCTTGGGTTTGTTTCAAGGAACTGTTTTTTATCGAAAGCTTCTCCAAAACGCTTTTGAGCTTTTGCAACTTCTTTCTCGATTTTAGCGTCTAATTTTCCGACGTAATCTTCGATGAGAACATCAGCTCTATAGCGCTTCTTAGAATCTTTATTGTCGATAAGTGGATCGTTAAATGCATCGACGTGACCCGAAGCCTTCCAGGTTGTTGGGTGCATAAAAATAGCAGAGTCAATCCCCACAATATTATCGTGAAGCTGAACCATCGCTTTCCACCAATACTCTTTGATATTGTTTTTTAAAGCGGCTCCTTGCTGAGCGTAATCGTAAACTGCAGAGAGTCCGTCGTAAATCTCACTCGACTGAAACACAAATCCGTATTCCTTAGCGTGTGAAATTACTTTCTTAAAATCATCTTCTTTTAATGCCATAGCCGCAAAGGTAAAGTACTATTTGCAAATTAAAAATTAAAAATTGTGAAATGATTCACTGTTCACTGAACATAATGAGCCTGTATAAAAGTATGGATCGTATTAGTTTTACAGTTGTGTTAAAATCATTGATTCAAATTCTAGCTCCCAAATGCTGCTTTGCCTGTCAAAGAGTCTTATCTCAAGGTGAAAAAACGCTCTGCACCTATTGTAGGCATCAGCTTTCTCTGACTCAATTTAATTTTTGCATTGAAAATGAATGCGACAAAAGTTTTTACGGAAAAACTCAATTTGTAAAGGCATCTGCACTGTTTTATATGGATCAATCATCGGTCATCAAACAAGTCATACACCAATTAAAGTACCGAGACCAAGAACATTTAGGATTGTTTTTAGCCGATTGGGCTGCGAGCATTTTAAAAAGAGATCCCTGTCTAATTCACTTTGATTATCTTACCATAGTTCCACTTCATTGGAGAAAGAAACATCGAAGAGGGTATAATCAACTAGAGCTTTTTTCAAAACGACTTTCCAAACTAATGGGTTGGAACTATGCTCCTAAGCTTTTAAAAAGAACACACTATCAAAAATCACAGACTAAAAAATCGAGAATTAATCGGGCATTTAACTCCAATCCTTTTGTGTTTCATACAAACTTGAATTTAACTGATCGTAGGATTTTGATTGTCGACGACATCATTACCACTGGAAGTACCATGGCGCATTGTGCTAATGCCGTCTTAAAGGCATCCCCTTGCTCTATCTATTTTTTGAGTATTGGCTTTCGTTCTCGATTTGTATAAACCAACTGCATTTACAATCGGTTTTTGTGTAACTTTGCCTTCTATGATTCGAAGAGTATTAAGTAGCATCTTTATTCTATTAATAGCATTGTCTCTGTTTCAATGTGCGCGTAGAGGAAGACCAAGTGGTGGGCCCAGGGATGAAACCCCTCCCGTACTTGTGAAGGCTGAACCTCCTAATGAGTCTATTGAATTTAGTGGTCAATCCTTTAAGTTGTATTTTGATGAGTACGTACAACTAAAAAATATTGATCAACAGCTCATCGTCTCTCCTCCCTTAAAATATCAGGTGGAAATTTCTCCTTCTCTAAGAGCTTCAAAAGCTATTGAGGTGATCATCGCAGACACCCTACAAGAGAACACTACCTATGCCTTTAATTTTGGACAGAGTATTGAAGATTACAACGAAGGAAACCCACTCCCCTTTTTTAGATACGTGTTTTCCACGGGGAGCGTCTTAGATTCTCTGAGTTTAAAAGGAACGGTAAAAGACGCATTTATGCCAGAACCAGAATCCTTTATCAGTGTGATGCTCTACAGAAGAGATAGCAGTTATACCGATTCAGCGGTCTACAAAAAACCTCCTTCCTATATCACATCGACAATGGATAGCCTCAAGGTTTTTGAACTCAAAAATCTAAGAGCTGGAACTTATGAAGTCATCGCTCTAAAAGACCACAACAACAACAACCTCTTCGACCCATTGGTGGATCAAATTGGATTCTTAGACCAGCCTGTTGAACTCCCAAAAGACAGTTTTGTAAGTCTAAAGACCTTTTTTGAACATCCAGCATTTTCTCTGGCCTTCCCAAAATTAGAATCCAACAACAGAATAAGTATGGGTTATTTTGGAACTCCTGAAGAAATCGAATTGAATTCTCTAAACAAGCTCAATGAAGAAGCGGAGTTTAGACTCCTTAGAGAGGGCGATAAAGACACGCTGAACTATTGGTTTAAGAATTTAAAAGCAGATTCACTACTACTCAAAGTAGAGGAAAAAGCCTCTGGTTTTATTGACACCCTCACTATTAAACTAAGAGCTATGGATTCCGATTCGCTAGTTCTCAAATCTCTTTCTCAAAAGAACAAAGAGCTCACAGATCCTTTCTTTATTAACGCTACGACTCCCTTGGAAGAGGTTGATCCAACTAAAATTTCAATCATTGATAAAGACACCCTCAATATTGACTTTGATGCTCAGATAAACACCATTAAAAATCAATTGGTTTTAGATTTTGAAAAGCAACTTGAAAACCGTTATTCAATTTATCTACTCCCAGGAGCAGTCCAAGACTTTTACCAAAATACCAATGACAGCTTGAACTACAGTTTAAGCGTTAAAAAATTAGAATACTACGGCACTCTTAATCTTTTACTCACTAGACTGACCGAAAAACCGATCATTATTGAGCTTTTAAGTGAGGATTTAAAACTTCAACGAAGATTAGTTCATCCCAAAGAAAACAATTTGAGGTTTGAGTATTTAGAACCCATGACTTACTATATAAGGGTCATCTTAGATGCCGACAATAACGGTAAATGGGATCCAGGGGCTTATTTGACAAAACGAAAAGCTGAGTTGGTATTTTACTACCAAGAACTCATCGATGTTCGATCGAATTGGGATATTCAACAAGACTTACAACTGCCCTTTTAATTAAAGTTCAATTTGAAAAGAATCTCTATCGGCTAAGAAGTTGAGTTTGGTTCGAGCGGAATGAATAAATTCCTTTTCGATTGTTCCTACACTGATTTCATCCTCTTTAGTAAACAAGAGTTGGTTGCCCATAGGGTCATAGATAGACGAATGTCCTGGATAATAATTTCCATTGGGATCCTCCCCTAATCGATTTACCCCTATAGCATAAGACATATTTTCAATAGCTCTAGCCTTTAAAAGCGCATCCCAAGCACCAATTCTAGGGCTAGGCCAATTGGCTACATAGAGTAATAGATCGTAGTTTTGATCGTTTCTGCTCCAAACCGGAAACCGCAGGTCGTAACATATCATAGGTCGAATCACAAATCCCTTATAGGAGATTAAGGTGCGCTCATTTCCCTGTCCATAGGCCTGGGATTCTCCTGCTGGACTATAAGTGTGGTGTTTGTCGTAATGATCGACCTTAGTGTCTGGATGTACAAAGCAAAACCGATTGAAATAGGAAGCTCCATCTTTTACAATTAAACTTCCACAAATAGCAGTATTGTAAAGTCGAGCCAAATACTGCATCCACGAAATAGTCAGACCAGCTTCAGCGTAATCAATTGCCTCTGGAGTCATCGTAAATCCAGTGGTAAATGTTTCTGGTAAAACCACCAAATCAAAGTGTTTATTGCTTTGAAAAAACGCATCTAACTTTTCTTTGATGAGATTTCTGTTCTCGGAAGGATTATGCCAAACTAGAGGTGTTTGTACTAAAGCTATGTTTAATTGTGACATCTGGCAGTTAACTGATTGTTTAGAAAATATTTACTCCCCTAAAGATATCAAAAGATTCTGAATTGATTTCAGGAATTAAAATTCATTTAATCCAGAAGTTATATTTGAAAATTATCTTATTTTAGCTTCCCCTCATGACAAAGAAATTAGTACAACAAACCAGAACTACAAGATCCCTTCACAAGAAGATAGGGATTGTCTTTTTTGCTTTTATTCTATTAATTTCAATCAGCGGATTGCTTCTGGGCATTAAAGATGAAGTAGGATTAAAACCCTCTACACAAAAATCAAGTCAACTAGATCCCTCAAACTGGATTTCTTTAAACAGCCTTGATTCAATAGGAGTGAGTTATGCTACAACTACTTTAAAACTCGATCCACAAATCGATCGAATCGATGTGAGACCCTCCAAGGGAATCGCTAAAATTCTATATGAAAACCATTTTACTGAACTACAAATAGATCTTCATACAGGGGCTGTCCTCTCTGTTTCGACAAGAGCAGATCACTTTATCGAACGATTACACGATGGATCGATAATAGATTTCTACTTTTCAGACAACAATAGTTCTAAGATAATTTACACTTCTATCATTTCTTTAGGACTGCTCTTTATGTCCATCAGCGGATACCTGCTATGGCGCAATCCAAAAAAAATAAAGAAAAAGAAAAAGGGACTCTAATTCTTAATTCTCTTTTTGGAGAGTTTATTAGAAGACACATTTGGGGGTAAGTCTATTTTAGAAACTTCTGTTTTAACACTACTAGATGCGCTCTTTAAACTCGAACAGGAATTTAAAGAAGCTCCTAAAACAACCAACAAAAAAACAGTTAATAGGGGTGTTATTCTC
>DAIRFL010000001.1:0-38879 GCA_036795105.1 Flavobacteriaceae bacterium
ATTATTAAAACAGTTGAATTTGTAGAATAAAAAAAACCGCACTCAGGCGGTTTTTATCATATTCTTTTAGAAAAAACTTATTCCTTGTTTTCCTTTTTTGGGTCCACAGTGTCGTTTTCTTCTTTGGAAGCGTCCTTAAACTCTTTAATTCCGCTACCTAATCCACGCATTAATTCTGGAATTTTCTTCCCTCCAAATAAGAGCAATACGAGAATTACTACGATTACGATTTGGTATGGTCCAGGAATTAAGGGTAAAAACAGTGCTGTCATGATTTTGAAATTTTGTAGAAACAAATGTAAGAAAAAAGTTCAAAGAAGCTCATAAATATGAACTTTTAAGCACAATTCTCTATGTAAATGAACATTTTTTCTGCCTATATTTGTTTTGAATGAAACAACCGAAGAAAAAAAATAAGGAATTAAAGCAAAAATGGCTTCACCATTACCGACTGGTAGTGCTCAATGAAGACACTTATGAAGAGAAGTATTCTCTCAAATTAAACAGATTGAGTGTTTTTGTTTATTTGAGTCTCGGATCCATCTTTCTGGTTGGAATCACCACCTTAATCATTGCTTTCACTCCTCTTAGGGAATACATTCCTGGCTATTCTTCTACCGATTTGAGAAGAAAAGCCCTGATATTAGAAGAGCAAACAGATTCTCTTTCGAGAGCGATGCGCTATAACAATATGTATTTAGAGCGTATTCGAATGGTCCTCAACGGGGATTACTCTACTGCTGAGATGGATCGTGATTCTCTTTTGCAAAACTATAATTTGGATACAGTAGCCATTGATATCAACCCAATTAGGGAGGACTCTATTTTAAGAGAGCAGGTATCTATGGATGAAAAATACAATTTGTTTTACAGAGGAGACAGTCTTGAAGAGACGGTCTTATACCCTCCCTTAGAAGGTGTTGTCTCCGATTCCTTTGATCCTCAAAACGATCATTACGCCATCGATATTATTGCGCAGACAAAAGCTCCTGTAAAAGCCATTGCAGAAGGGATGGTCGTTTTCTCGGATTGGACCTCTGAAACCGGATACGTCATTATAATAGAACACCCCAATGACTTTATATCAGCCTACAAACACAATGGTTCACTGTTTAAAAAACAAGGGGAAAAGGTAAAAGCAGGAGAGGTGATCGCTACTGTTGGGAATACCGGAGAGTATACCACAGGGCCACATCTTCACTTCGAACTTTGGAAAGAACTAAAACCAGTCAACCCAACCAATTATATCGATTTTAACTAGATGATTCCATTAAAAGCCATAGCCGCTAAGCTATTTGCAGCTCGTATAGATAAGAAGACAAAAAAATGGAGCTCTAATCCTGTTAAAATTCAAGAGTCTCTTTTTCATTCACTGATCGAAAACGCAAAAGACACCGCCTTTGGAAAGGACCATGGATTTGATCAAATCAAGAGTCATCAAGACTTTGCCAAGGCTGTCCCCGTTCGTGATTACGAGGATTTAAAGCCTTATATCAATCGTGTTGCCAATGAAGAAGAGGATGTTCTTTGGCCAGGGCTTCCCTCCTATTTTGCAAAGACTTCTGGGACGACCTCTGGAGCTAAATACATACCGATTACATCAGCTTCGATGAAACAGCAAGTGCGCGCTTCTAGAGATGCGATACTGTCCTATATTCACGAGACCAAGAATGCTGATATCGTTCTTAGAAAGATGATTTTTTTACAAGGAAGCCCAAAACTCGATGAATCTAAAAAGATTAAAACAGGGAGACTTTCAGGGATCTCAGCACATTATGTGCCCAACTACCTTCAAAAAAACAGATTGCCTTCTTGGGAAACCAATTGTATTGAGGACTGGGAAACCAAGGTAGACGCTATTGTTGAAGAGACGATCAATCAGGATATGGGTGTGATTGCCGGGATTCCTTCATGGGTTCAAATGTATTTTGAGAAACTCAAGGAGAAATCTGGAAAACCTATTACGGGGCTGTTTAAAAACTTTCAATTGTTTATCTACGGAGGCGTGAATTACAAGCCGTATCAAGCAAAATTTATTGAACTCATGGGTAAGGATGTGGATTCTATTGAATTATTTCCTGCAAGCGAGGGGTTTTTTGCCTACCAAGACAAACAAAGCGAAGTTGGAATGCTTCTTTGCTTGGATCACGGAATCTTTTACGAATTTATTGAGGCCGATCACTTTTTTGAGGAGAACCCCAAGCGCTTAACCATTGAAGCGGTTCAAAAAGGAGTGAATTACGCTATGATTATCTCTACCAATGCCGGACTTTGGGCTTATAATTTAGGTGATACTGTACAATTTGTATCGACGGACCCCTATCGTGTCATTGTTTCTGGGCGCATTAAGCACTTTATTTCAGCCTTTGGAGAACACGTTATTGCTAAAGAGGTGGAATACTCCATGAAAAAGGCAATTGATGATTGTGGAGGCTCTGTAGTAGAGTTTACCGTGGCCCCTCAGATTGTTCCAAAAGAAGGGGAGCTCCCCTATCACGAATGGTTTGTGGAGTTTGAACAGCAGCCAAACAATATGGAAGCATTTACAGAGGCCTTAGATGTAGAAATGCAGGCTCAAAACACCTATTACGATGACTTAATCAAAGGCAAGGTCTTACAGCGACTTCAAATACGTGTCGTTGAGAAGGGAGGTTTTACTAATTTGATGAAAAAAAGAGGCAAATTAGGGGGTCAAAACAAAATTCAACGATTAGCAAACGATCGGTCTCTGGCGGATGAATTAGTTGATTTTATTAGATAACGAGTTAAATAAACTATTTTTAAGGAGTGAATAACTTTAAAAACATATTGATTACAGGAGGAGCTGGATTTATCGGCTCTCACCTCTGTAGACATATGGTCAGCTCCTACCCTAACTATCGCATTGTTAACTTGGATTTACTCACTTATGCGGGGAATAAGGAAAGTATTGCTGATTTGGACCATAAACCAAACTATAGCTTTGTTCAGGGGGATATCAGAGATAAAGACTTTATAGAGGCGCTTTTTAAAGAGCATGAAATAGACTCCGTCATACACCTAGCGGCTGAATCTCACGTAGATCGCTCTATTGAGGACCCTATGGCTTTTGTCAAGACCAATGTAGAAGGAACAGCCAACTTGCTTAATACGGCTTTAAAACAAGAACATTTTAAAAGATTTTATCATATTTCAACAGATGAAGTCTTTGGGTCTTTGGCAGCGGAGGGCTATTTTACTGAAGACAGCCCCTATGCTCCTAATTCTCCCTATTCTGCATCCAAAGCGAGTTCGGATATGCTCGTAAGAGCCTATGGAGCAACCTATGGGTTGCCCTATGTGATCTCCAACTGTTCCAATAATTACGGACCCTATCAATATCCTGAAAAACTGATACCGCTCTGCATAGACAAAGCGCTCAACAAGCAATCAATTCCTGTATACGGGGACGGCAATTACACTAGAGATTGGCTTTATGTTCAAGATCATGTGGAGGCCATGGATTTAATTTTTCACAAGGCGACAGATCAATCTACCTATTTGATAGGAGGGCATAACGAATTAAAAAACATCGATTTAGTTCAGTTAATCTGTGAACGACTTGAAGAAAAGCAGTCTGCTACAAAAGGAAGTATAGCAGATCTCATAAGCTTTGTCAAAGACCGACCTGGTCACGATAAGCGTTATGCTATAGACGCATCAAAACTAGAGAGAGACCTGGGGTGGAAACCCAAATACAATTTTGTAGAGGGCCTAGAACTAACCATAGACTGGTATTTAGAACACCCAAGGTGGATGGAAGAACTAAAATCAAAAGAACATTAATGCAACACAATTTAACCCCCATAGAAGGATGTTATGAGCTTATACCTAGGGTTTTTGAGGATGAGCGAGGAAGTTTTAAGGAGTGCTTTAAAAACAGTTCCTTAAAACCGATTTTAGGGGAGGCGCCTGTATTTGTTCAAGAAAACGAATCTTTATCTAAATACGGAGCCCTTAGAGGCCTTCATTATCAAAAAGGGTCCCATGCACAAGCTAAACTCATTAGAGTTGTTCAGGGTAGGGTTTTAGACGTTGTAGTGGACCTCAGAAAGCAGTCTCCTAGTTTTGGAACCCATTTTACGATTGAGCTCTCTAGCGATGGTGGTAACCAGCTCTTTATTCCCAGAGGATGTGCACACGGATTTGTGGTCTTATCTGAAACGGCAAAAATAACCTACCTCTGTGATAATGAATACCATCCTGAGTCAGAAGCTGGGATCCTATACAGTGATCACCATTTAGGAATTGATTGGAAAATCGATTTTAGCGAGTTGATTATTTCTAAAAAAGACCTCGAATTGCCTTTATTTAATGAGATCAGCTATGAGTAGGATTCTCATTACCGGAGCGAATGGACAGTTGGGGCAGTGTTTTAAAGGACTCGAGCAGGACTTTGAAGACTTGAAACTTCATTTTTGCTCAAAAGAAGACTTAGACGTTACGGATACAAATGCTTTAGCGACTAAAATAGGAGGGGAGGAGTACGATTATTTGATTAACTGCGCCGCTTATACGGCAGTCGATGCTGCAGAATCTGCTGTTGAATTAGCCAAACAACTCAATGAAACGGCTGTAGGGGCTATTGCTCAAGCTTGTCATAAGCACTCTGTTCACTTCATTCATATTTCAACCGACTTTGTTTTTGATGGTCTAAAAACAAGCCCATACACTCCTGAGGACGCAACCAATCCACAATCGGTCTATGGGGCAACAAAAAGAGCAGGGGAGGAGCGAATCATCAAAAGTGGTGTAAATCACAGTATTATTAGAGCTTCATGGCTCTATTCTAAATACGCCAACAACTTTTATAAAACCGTTCTACGCCTAGCAGAAAGCAAGGACCAAATTAAGGTTGTCAACGACCAAATAGGGGTTCCAGTTTCTGCATTTGAACTCTCCAAACAGTTATTAAATCTCATTTCAAGAGATAAACTTCCTTCAGGCATTCTTCATTTTGCTCATAGCGGTCAGTGTTCTTGGATGGAATTTGCGCAAAGAATAGTGGAGTACCACAAGCTTGATTTGAAGATTGAATCGATCAGTACTGAGGCCTATGGAGCGGCAGCAAAACGACCAGCTTACTCGGTGATGCAACAGAGTCCCTGTTTTGAACAAATTTCATGGGAACAAGCGTTAAAAGATGTTGTTTTGGCTTCAAAACACTAAACAAAAGTGTATTTTTGTATAAAATTTATTGAAAATGAACATTCTTATTCTAGGAAGTGGAGGAAGAGAGCACACCTTTGCTTGGAAACTAGCTCAAAGTGAATCAAAACCGAACATATTTGTAGCTCCTGGTAATGCTGGGACTCATGAAATAGCAACAAATCTTGCAATTAGTGTCAATGATTTTCAAGGGATTAAGGAAGCGGTATTATCTCAGCATATAGAAATGGTGGTTGTAGGACCAGAAGACCCCTTAGTCAACGGAATTCACGACTTTTTCCTAGAAGATGAACAGTTAAAGTACATTCCAGTAATTGGCCCACAGAAGGCAGCAGCAGAATTAGAGGGCTCTAAGGCTTTTGCAAAAGCATTTATGGATCGCCACAAGATACCAACAGCAGCCTATAAAGAGTTTACTCAAGACAATTTAGAGGAAGGTTATGAATTTTTAGAGAGTCTAAACCCTCCCTATGTACTTAAAGCAGATGGTTTAGCTGCTGGAAAAGGAGTTTTAATCATACAAGACCTTCAAGAAGCTAAGGACGAGCTTAAATCCATGATCACCGACGGAAAATTTGGTGATGCTAGTGCCAAGGTGGTGATCGAAGAATTTTTGGACGGAATCGAACTTTCTGTTTTTGTGCTCACTGATGGAAAAAACTACAAAGTTCTTCCAACAGCCAAAGATTACAAACGAATAGGAGAGGGGGATACCGGACTCAATACAGGAGGAATGGGAGCAATTTCTCCGGTTCCATTTGCGGATGTAGATTTTATGGAAAAGATTCACAATCGAATCATAGAACCTACGGTTAAAGGGCTCGAAAAGGACAATTTACCATACAAAGGATTCATCTTTATTGGCCTGATTAAAGTAGGTAATGATCCTAAAGTCATCGAATACAACGTTCGTATGGGTGACCCAGAAACAGAGGTGGTACTTCCAAGACTCAAGACCGACTTCGTTGAAATATTTAAAGCGGTAGCCAATGGAACCCTGGACCAAGTTCCTTTTGAAATTGATTCTAGAGCAGCTACTACAGTGATGAACGTGGCTGGAGGCTATCCAGAAGCATACAATAAAGGAGATGAAATCACAGGGATTGACTCTGTAAAAGATCAGATCGTATTTCAGGCGGGAACGACTCTAAAAGACGGAAAAATTGTAACCAACGGAGGTAGAGTATTAGCGGTTACTGCTTTTGGAGCTGATTTTAGAGAAGCGCTTCAATCTTCTTATGAAGGAGTTTCAAAAATTCAGTTTAAAGACCGTTACTACAGAACGGATTTAGGATTTGATTTGTAAGCTAATCACACTTATATATCATAAAAAAAGGCCCTATTAAGGGCCTTTGTTATTTTATCAAAAGAAATTTTGACTACAAGAACGAATGAGAAGTGCTCGACTTGTCTTCTTCATTGTTGTCGTCAAAAGATTTGAGCTGTTTCATCCAATAAGTAAAGGCTACGAAACCGATTATTACAAACATCCAGTTGACGATGTTTTCCAACCACCAGTTGTCCATAAAACGAATTGCGTCTAATGGTGCAAATAAAACATCTACAAATAAGGTTTCAATTCCTTTCCAAATACTTGTCCAAACTCCCATAACTTAATTTTTTTGGTCCTTCTTTAGTTCACTTTAATAGCGAAGCTTATCTTTATCCGACAAAAATATAAAATCTCAAGATGATTTCAAGTGTTTTTGATAAAACTAATCCAATAAATTATTTATTAGCCCTACTATTTTTCAGTATTCACTACTGGTTTTGGTTTTGGACTGGTGATGATCAGCTCTTTTCTGGCCATGAATTGTTGGTGTTTATTGGGAAATTAAGTCTGGTGACGCTCGGGATGTTTTTAGTAGAATTCACCGTCAAAAAAAACCAGATTAGCGCTAAAAACACCTATGCTATAGTGTTGTTTATGGTATTATTTGGGGTTTTTGCACCAGATCTTTACCAGAGCGATACGCTGCTTACCCTTTTCTTTTTGTTATTAGCCTTTAGAAGAATTTTGAGCATTCGCTCCTTAGTATCGATTAAATTAAAAGTATTTGACGCCAGTTTTTGGATTTTAATAGCCTCCTATTTTAATCCTAACGCCTTGTATTTCTTCTTGATTTTAGCACTTGCAATTTATTTTTATCAATTTGAAAAACTAAAGAATTGGCTGGTGATCCTTCCCGCAATAGGAGCCTATATATTGCTTGTATTCGCCTATAAGGGAATTGATAAAGCCCAGACATTTTTCGATCAGCACTATCAGTTTCAAATGAACTTTAGCGATTTGAGTCTCTCAAAGAATCATTTGGTCGTTTTGGGGTTTGTCTTTCTGGGAATTCTCGCGTCCATTGTCACTTATCGAGGACTCAGCAGGTCGTTGATGGGGAAATTAATCAGCATACGATTAGTGCTTTTTAGTTTTCTAATAGCTTCATTTATCGCCTTAATAGGCGCTTCAAATCAGCAACAAACCATCTTTTTGTTGTTTCCAATTTCTGTGCTTTATACAAACGCATTGGAGGGAATTAAAATGCGGTGGATAAGAGACCTCATCCTACTTGGATTGATCAGCCTCCCTTTTGTGATAAGTGTTTTTTAAACGTCGTCGTAATCCAACTCAATTTCAGAGGAGGTAGCGTGTGCCTGACAGGTTAAAATTAACCCTTCTTCGACTTCGGAGTCCGTTAAAATTTCATTTTTTTCCATCACAGCAGTTCCTTTGGTAACTCTTGCAATACAGGTACTACAAACACCTCCATGACAAGAGTAGGGGACATCTATTTTTTCTTTAATACAGACGTCTAAAAGAGCAGTGCTAGAATCTGCACTTAAAGCGTATTCTACTTCGTCTAAGGTAACTTTTATTGCAACGGATCCATTGGAGGCAACAACAGGCTTTTCTTCTGAGACACTGCTTGTAAAACGCTCAAAGTGAATTCGATTTTCTTCGACTCCAAGCGCTCCTATGGTAGCGAGCGTGGTATTGATCATATCTTCAGGCCCACAGACAAAATAGTCGTCGAAACGAATATTGGAATAGGTGTTTTTTAGAAAGTGATTTACAATACCCTTGTCGATTCTTCCAAATTGAGCCCTAGGGACATTTGCTCTACTGTAAACCCACTCTAACATAAATCGATCTGGGTAGGCTTCTTGTAAGGCCAAGAGAAGCTCTCGATACATCACCTCCTCGACTGTTTTATTTCCGAAAACGAGAAGAACCTTTGAAGTATCGCTTGATTCTAAATGGGATTTAGCGATACTCATCATTGGAGTAATCCCAGAACCAGCTGCAAATAGGGCTATGTTTTCTGTGGTTGATTTTGCTTCCCAAAAAAAGTTTCCAAGGGGAGTCATTACTTCCAAAGAAGCTCCTGCTTGTAGTTTGTCAACGGCAAAACTCGAAAATTTACCGCCCTGTACTTTTTTAATACCCACACTTAAAAAATCATCCGAAGGAGCTGCGGAAATGGAGTAGGCTCTACGAACTGATTCCCCGTTGATATCTGCTTTTAGAGTAAGGTATTGACCAGGTTTAAAACGATAGTGTTCTTTAAGGTGTTCAGGCAGTTCAAACTGTAGATTAACGGCATTTGCAGTTAATTTGTCGATTTGATTTATTTTTAGAGAATAAAATTCGGACATTAGTGTAGATTTTGGTTCAAAAGTACGCAATTAAGAAGAAACGTTATGAAAACAATTAGGCAATTTCTGGATTTAGAATGGAAGGCGTTTAAGCGCTCACCAACTTTTGAAACCAATCTAGCTATTAAAATACTCATGGGTTTAGTGGCCCTGTATTTTATTGCAATTTTTACTGGATTGGGAATCGGCCTTTTTTTTATAGCTAAAGAAGCTGGATCAGAAGATCCGCTGGTGTCTATTAATAAATTTTTGATTTATTATTTGGCGGCAGATCTATTTATGCGATACAGCATGCAAAAGATGCCTATCACTAGAATCAAGCAATTAATTTTAACCCCTCTTTTAAAAAGACAAATCATTCGATTTTCTCTTTTAAAGTCGAGTTTTTCTTTTTTTAATATCATCCACTTATTCTTTTTAATTCCCTTTTCTGCAACCTTAATAGCAAATGATTATTTGCCATTGGGAGTGATGTCCTGGTTTTTGGGAATGTTTTTGCTGATTTTATCTTCTAATTATCTCAATGTTTTTGTCAATTCGAGCGACCGAACCTTTTATATTGCTGCGGTCATCTATTTGCTTTTAGGCGTAAGTCAGTATATGGGTTATTTTGATATTACAAGGTATACTGCCCCCTTCTTTGACGGCCTCTATCAACAACCAATTTATTTATTGGCCCCAATAGTCTTACTGATTTTTATGCGCTATAGAGCCGTACAATTTTTTACCAATCATATGTTTTTAGATACGGGCTTGGCTCAAAAAGAGGAAGCGGTTCGCTCCGTAGACTTTGATTTTCTAAAACGATTGGGATCTTTAGGAAACTTGCTCACCAATGATATGAGAATGATTGTTCGCAACAAACGACCCAAACAAGCGGTAATAGCAGGGGTGGCATTTTTGTTTTACGGCCTCTTATTCTATACCAAAACAATCGAGGAATATCAATCTCCAATGTTTCAGATGTTTGCAGGAATATTTGTGACTGGAGGCTTTTTGTTTATGTTTGGTTCCTATGTGCCGAGTTGGGATTCAGCCTATTATCCGCTTTTAATGACTCAAAACATATCTTATAAGGAATACTTAAAGTCCAAATGGGCTTTGGTAGTTTTTGCAGTGATTTTAAGCACGATACTCTCGAGCTTATACCTTTTGATAAGTATTGAAGCTTTTGGATATATTCTTGCAGCAGGGGTCTTTAATGTCGGTTTAAACGCTTATTTGGTCATCTTTTCTGGAGCATTTGTCAAAGTTCCAGTCGACCTTACTTCAGGGAAAAAACCCTTTGGGGATACTCAGGCGATGAACGCTAAAACCATGCTGCTCAGTTTGCCGAAGCTGTTGTTTCCGATAGGAGTGTACGCCTTGGGGTATTACACTTTAGGAAATTGGTTTGGAATAGGACTTTTAATAGCAGTGAGTCTTTTGGGACTCGTGTTTCACAATAAAATTATGGACGCTTTAGTCAAACTGTACAAAAGAGAAAAGTACGATACCTTGGCGTCTTACAATAAAAACTAAGCGATGATACAAGCAGTTGAACTATCTAAAAAATACTCAGGAAAAACAGTATTAAATATGCAGGAGCTAATCATTCCCAAGGGGGAGTGTTTTGGATTAGTGGGAAATAACGGTGCCGGAAAAACAACTTTTTTTAATTTATTACTCGATCTAATCAAGCCTTCTTCTGGTCATATTAGGAGTAAGGAGATTCGCGTCGACCAAAGTGAAGATTGGAAATCCTACACGGCAGCCTATATCGACGAGAGTTTTGTTATCGGATATCTCACCCCTGAAGAATACTTTAACTTTTTGGGAAATCTAAGAGGAATTTCACCCTCGAGAGTTGAAGAAGAATTAGAACCCTTTAAAGCACTTTTTGGCGACGAGGTCTTGGGGCTTAAAAAATACATCAGAGATCTCTCTAAGGGGAATCAAAAAAAAGTGGGGATTGCTGCAGCTTTTTTAGGCTCACCAGAGGTGGTTATTCTCGATGAGCCCTTTGCTAATTTAGACCCTACTACACAGATTAGACTTAAGAACTATATCAAAGAAGTACACCTAGGAGGAGCAACCACACTGCTCATTTCATCTCACGACCTTACTCATATCACAGAGGTGTGTGAACGCATCGTTGTGCTCAGTAAGGGGGATGTGGTTAAGGACCTCAAAACTTCAGAGGAAACCCTTAAAGAATTAGAGACGTATTTTTCAGTCTAAAAGCTGCACTTAAAATTGTAAGTTTGTACAATAATCACCTCAAAACGGTGTTATATTCCCTACAAGGAACAGTTTATGCTTAAAAAAAGAACAGCTTTCGTTTATTTTTTGCTCTTTAGTGGAGCTTTGATTATTTCGGCTTGCTCTACCTCTAGAGACCGAATGATCAATAGAGAATGGCATAAACTCAACACCAAATACAATGTTGTCTTTAACGGAAATGAATCCTTTAATGAAAACTGGAATTCGCTGCAATCTGGACTTAAGGAAGACTTCTGGAAGTTGCTGCCTATTGAACGATTAGATGTAGAGGAGACCTATGCATTTAAAATGGATTCAGACAAGGACGCTCCTTTTGCAACTGCAGAAGAGAAGGCGGTAAAAGCGATAAAGAAGCACGGAATGCTTATCGAAGACAAGGAGGCTAACGCCCAAATGATTGAGGCTTATTTGCTTCTTGGAAAAGCCCGTTATTTTGATCAGCGATTTGTTCCAGCTTATGAAGCTTTTAGCTATATCATCAAAAAGCACCCAGCTACTAATAAGCTCAACAAGGTGAGAATTTGGAAGGAACGCACCAATATCCGTTTGGGAAATGAGGTGATCGCCATCGAGAACCTCAAACGTTTAATGAAGTATCGGGAACTCAAAGATCAAGAGCTGGCAGATGCTAATGCGACCATGGCTCAGGCCTATATGAATACCGACTCTATCGCTCAAGCAATAGACAAATTGACCATTGCAGTTGGAGCGACTCGCAAAAACGTAGAGCGCTCCCGTTATCATTTTATTCTCGGACAACTCTTTACGTCGAGCGGAGATTTAGACAAGGCTCAAAATCACTTTCAGCAAATTGTCGAACAGGGCAGAAGGGCTCCGAGAGTTTTTTGGGTACACGCTAAACTGAGAAGTTTGCGCTTTGCAAATTTGAACAAAACGGATCAAAACCAGCAGTTGTTAGAACTTGCTGAAATGGTCAAAAGCTGGCAAAATCAAGACTACTTAGACATCATACACTACCAACAAGGAGTGGTTTATTTAGAAGAAGAGAAGGACAGCTTAGCAGTGGCTTATATCAACAAATCCCTCAGAGCAAATAACCAAAAAGACCCGACTCTAACTGCGATGAGTTACGAGTTTTTGGCAGATCATTATTTTGACAAGGACAAATACCTCTTAGCACATAGCTATTACGACAGCTTATTGCCCTTTTTAGTAAATCCATCAGAAAAATACAGAGCGATTCAAAAACGCTCTTTGAAATTGGCAGATGTGGCCCTTTACGAGGCGAGAGTCTCCTCTATTGATTCCGTATTAGACTTGGCTTCTGCTTCCCCAGATAGGCAGTTGGCTATTGTGAACCAACACATCAAGACACTTCAGGAGCAGGAAGAAAAAAAAGCTCAAGAGGCCCAAGAACAGCAGGCTGATAAAGAAAAAAAGGCCAATGAATCCTTTTCAAATCCCTCTACACCAACTCGAGGAAGCTTTTATTTTTACAATCCAGCAATGGTAGAGCGCGGACAAAAGGCCTTTAAACAACAATGGGGAGATCGAGCACTTGCTGATAATTGGAGATGGGAACAAAAGACCAAACAAGTGAAGCTTGTGGACCAAGAAGAGCAAGGAGCTAATCAGGAAGTAGTTCAAGAGCAAGAAGAGCGCTCTCAAAAATACAATCCAGAGGTTTACCTCAAGCAGATTCCTACTGAGACTAAAATTTTGGACAGTTTAAAACGAGAAAAGAACTATGCTCATTTTAGGCTGGGGACCATCTATAAGGAGAGTTTTGAACTCTATGATCTCGCTTTAAAAAACTTGATGATATCGAGTTTGTACACTCAGTCAGAAGCCATTTGCATTCCCTCACTCTATGCGACTTACAAGATTTATGAATACCTAAAGGAGGATCAAAAGGCGAATCTGATTAAAAATAAAATTATCCGTTCCTATCCAGAGTCGGTATACGCTCAGGTTCTTAGCGATCCTAGTAAAGCAGTATTATTGTCGGCTTCAGCCTTTGACAAGAGATACCAGACGGTCTATCAGTCCTACAAAAATCAAAAACACGATTCGGTTATCCGGGCTGTAAACGAATTATTAGAACGAACGACCTCTATTGAGGAGGCGGGTAAGTGGTCCAACCTCAAGGCGCTTTCTATAGGAAGATTACAGGGTTATATGGCCTTTAAAAGTGAACTGGAACAACTAGTTAAAGACTATCCTTCATCTTCAGCAGCTGAAAATGCCGTACAGTTCTTAACCAAAGCGAACAACGCCATTGAGAAGCCGGAATTTTTAGACCCTCTTGATAGCGATCACTGGAAACTCGCAATTTGGGTCAATCACAAGAGGCAATCGAAGGACTCTGTTTTAGGACAGAAGATACGCTCCTTATTCAAGGATGAATTGTCTCATTTGCGCTATTCCAAAGAATCCTATTCTCCTACTCAGGATGTATACGTGGTTCACGGCTTTCCAACTCAAATAGAGACAGTTAGATTTTCTAAAAATCCAATTTTCAGGGATCAAACCTTTGAGAATGGAGAGTTTTTTGTAATTTTAGCCTCCCATTACCGAACCGTACAGCTCTACAAGAACTTACAAGCTTATAAAGTAGAGCACAAAGCATTAAAACGATAATTATGTTTGCAGACAATACTAAAAAATCAGGCTCCTCATCCGATATGAGATCTCAGCCGAATAGAATTGAGAAAGAAACGACCATTAATGGATCGATTGTATCCAAAGACGATTTTAGAATCGAGGGAAGACTCGAAGGAAGCCTTTCTACTTCTGGAAAAGTAGTCATTGGAAAATCGGGATCAATCGAAGGAACTGTCGACTGTGTCAACGCTGATATAGAAGGAAGTTTTAAAGGAGAAATCAAAGTAGCGGAACTCCTCAATCTTCAGTCGCAATCTTCGGTAGAAGGGAAGGTTCAAACCACTAAACTAGCAATTGCTCCGGGGGCTATTTTTGAAGCTGAATGCAGCATGAAACCCAAAGGAGTATCGAGTTTGAAACCTGATCTTAAAGATGACCTCGCCCAAGAAGCCTCGTAATAACAACCTCAGAAATTTTGGACTCTTATCGGCAATTGCCATACAGATGGGGGCCATTATCTACTTTATGGTCCAAATTGGAAAATGGGTAGACGTTTATTTTGAGTTCGAAGGAAGGCCTGGACTCATTGTATTTACCCTCCTTGGAATCATCATCGCCATGTGGTTTGTGATCAGTCAAACAAAAAAAATTAAGAATTGACATCTAAGCACTTTTTTTATCGATTTATTCTCGTGTTGTTTATGTCGCTTGTGGTGAGTTTTGTAATTCACTTAGTAGTACTAAAAGCGATTGACGAAAGCTTTGAACTCAATCTATTGCTAATAACCTATTTAGCACTTTTAGGGATGACGACTTTGATAGTTTTTACAATCTATAAATTCCAAAAAAAATACTTTAGTCAGGTCGGTTTTTTGTTTTTGGCAGGATCCCTTTTAAAATTCGCCTTTTATTTTACGCTTTTAAAGCCTTATTACACCCATTATGAGCTTCCAAAAACAAAGGCGTTTTTGGTGTTTTTTATACCCTATATTATCAGCCTTATCACAGAGGCTATCTACGTTTCAAAGCTCTTAAACAAGGGTGATCAAACAAAGGAGAACTAAACCTTAGAATTTTATCCACAAATTATCCACAATAGACTTTTTTTAATTTGATAGAATAGCTTACATTTGCAGCGATTTTTAAGTGAATTAAAATTTACAAATGTCGAAAGCGCTTAATATGAAGTTTTTTAGTCTTGCTCTAGTATTTTTTGCAAGTATTAGTTTCGCAACTGCGACAACCAGCAGCGATAGTTCTACTGAGGGAACAGATCTCAAAACGGAGATCAATGAATACATCCAACACCACTTACAGGATTCTTACGATTTTTCTCTTTATTCATACACCAACAGTGAACACGAGCACGTCTATATCGGCCTTCCACTTCCTGTAATTTTATGGGATAACGGATTGCAAGTATTTTCATCTTCAAAATTACACCACGGCGAATCAATCGCTGAGGTGAATGGAAACTACTACGCTTTAATTCACGGTAAAATTTATAAAGGTGAAGCAGGGGTTAGTATCGATCAGATGAAAGAAGCCTTAGAGCACGATCACCACGCTTATCACAAAATAGCAACGGACTTTTCAATCACGAAGAGTGTTGTGATGATGATCCTTACAGGATTGTTGATGTTCTGGTTGTTTTCTTCACTGGCGAAGTCTTACGCTAAGAACAAAGGAATTCCTACTGGATTTGCAAGAATCTTTGAACCAATCGTTCTCTATATTCGCGATGATATCGCTGAACCTAATATCGGACCTAACTACAAAAAGTATATGAGCTATTTGCTCACGATTTTCTTTTTTGTATGGTTCTTAAACCTCTTTGGGTTGACTCCACTTGGGGTAAACGTGACAGGAAACATTGCTGTGACTTTTGGATTGGCTTTATTGACCTTTTTAATCACCAACCTTACTGGAAACAAAAATTACTGGGGACATATCTTTTGGATGCCAGGAGTTCCAGTTCCAATGAAAATATTATTAGCTCCTATTGAATTATTGGGAGTGATTATCAAGCCTTTTGCACTGATGATTCGTCTTTGGGCGAATATGTCTGCAGGGCATATAGTATTAATGAGTATTATCGGCTTAATGTTTATATTCCACTCTTGGTTGGGATCTAGCTTGAGCTTTTTACTATCGTTTGTGTTAGCGATTCTAGAATTACTAGTTGCTGCTTTACAGGCGTATATATTTACGATGTTGTCTGCTTTGTATTTTGGTTTTGCCAACGAAGAAGCACATCACTAAAATTGAATGTTTAATTTTTAATTAATAAATATGGAAATCCCAACTATTGTAGGAGCAGGTTTAATCGTTATTGGTGCTGGTTTAGGTATCGGTAAAATTGGTGGATCTGCTATGGAAGCTATCGCTCGTCAGCCTGAGGCTGCCGGGAAAATTCAAACAGCGATGTTGATTGCAGCAGCGCTTATTGAAGGTATTGGTTTCGCTGCTTTATTCGCAGCCTAGTACAACAATCAACAGTTAGGGCGGTTGGCTCTAACTGTTGTTTTTAGATTTTTAACAGAGAATCCTATTTAGAATATGGAAAAATTAATTGAAGAATTTTCGTTTGGACTTTTTATTTGGCAGACCGTAATCTTTGTCGGTTTGGTACTCTTATTAAAGAAGTTTGCTTGGAAACCGATCCTAGACGCTGTCAATGAAAGAGAAGAAGGAATCAAAGGAGCCCTCGAAGCTGCAGATGAGGCTAGAAAAGAACTAGAAAACCTCAATGCTGACAATGAAAAGCTGATCAAAGAGGCTAGAGCTGAGCGCGAAGTCATGATCAAAGAAGCTAGAGAGCTTAAAGACAAAATGATTGCTGATGCTAAGGGTCAAGCACAGGCTGAGGCCGATAAGATGATTGCTCAAGCACAAGAAACAATCGAAAGCGAAAAGAAAGCGGCAGTTGCTGATATCAAGAAGCAGGTTGCTGAACTTTCAATTTCTATCGCTGAAAAAGTAATTAAAGAAGAACTTTCTAATGCGTCTAAACAAGACAAATTAGTTAGCGATTTGGTTAAAGATATCGAGATAAACTAAGAAGTATGAAGGATTCAAGAGCTGCTATCCGTTATGCAAAAGCTGCCCTTGCCCTAGCGGGGGACGCTAAGGCGACAGAGGCTGTTGAAAAGGATATGTTGAGTATCATCGCTAGCATTGAAGCTAGTGAGGAGCTTTCTGATTTATTAGAAAGTCCAACAGTAGCCTCAACAGACAAACAAAAAGCCTTAAGAGCAATTTTTAAATCTGCTCATCAAATCACCTTGGATTTGATTGACGTATTGATTTTAAACAAGAGAATTTCAATGCTTTCTCAGGCTGCTACAGCTTTTGTATCACTTAGTGAATCTCAAAAAGACGAAGTTGTTGTCGATGTGGTTGCCGCGAGCCCACTATCAAAAGAACTCGAAAATGAAATCATTGCAAAAATGAAAAGCATTACTGCTAAGAATGTTAGTTTAGCAGTAAGTATAGACGATTCTCTAATTGGAGGATTTGTTCTAAGAGTAGGAGATTTACAATACAATGCGAGTATAGCGCATCAATTGAATCAATTAAAAAGAGAATTAACAGCATAGTATATATTTTAAAACCATGGCAGGAGTAAAAGCCGCTGAAGTATCAGCAATTTTAAAGGAACAATTATCAGGATTCAAATCCACTGCATCATTAGATGAGGTGGGTACTGTATTACAAGTAGGGGATGGTATCGCCAGAGTTTATGGCTTATCAAACGCTCAATACGGGGAATTAGTTGAATTCGAAGGAGGAGTAAAAGGTATTGTACTGAACCTCGAAGAAGATCACGTAGGGGTTGTATTACTTACTCCATCTAAGGAGATTGGAGAAGGATCTACCGTTAAAAGAACACAACAAATTGCCTCTGTAAATGTTGGAGAGGGAATTGTTGGACGTGTAGTTGACACTCTTGGTAATCCAATCGACGGTAAGGGTCCTATCGAAGGAGAAACAATTGAAATGCCATTAGAGCGTAAGGCTCCTGGTGTTATCTTCCGTCAACCAGTAAACGAACCACTTCAAACAGGTATTAAAGCTGTTGATGCGATGATTCCAGTTGGAAGAGGTCAACGTGAGCTCGTAATTGGTGACCGTCAAACTGGTAAAACAACAGTTTGTATCGATACGATCATCAACCAAAAAGAATTTTACGACGCAGGGGAGCCAGTTTATTGTATCTATGTTGCTATAGGTCAAAAAGCTTCTACCGTAGCTGCGATCGCTAAAACCTTAGAAGACAAAGGAGCATTAGCATATACGACGATCGTTGCTGCGAATGCATCTGACCCTGCTCCAATGCAAGTATACGCTCCATTTACTGGTGCTGCAATTGGAGAGTACTTCAGAGATACAGGTCGTCCAGCATTGATCATCTATGATGATTTATCAAAACAAGCGGTTGCTTATCGTGAGGTATCTCTTCTACTTAGAAGACCACCGGGACGTGAGGCATATCCTGGAGACGTATTCTACTTACACTCTCGTTTATTAGAGCGTGCTGCAAAAGTAATCGGAGATGATACTATTGCTAAGAATATGAACGACCTTCCAGAAGGATTAAAATCGAAAGTAAAAGGAGGAGGTTCATTAACAGCCCTTCCTATTATTGAAACACAAGCAGGTGACGTATCTGCCTATATTCCAACAAACGTAATTTCGATTACTGATGGACAGATCTTCTTAGAGCAAGACTTGTTCAACCAAGGGGTTCGACCAGCGATTAACGTAGGTATTTCGGTATCTCGTGTTGGTGGATCTGCTCAGATCAAATCGATGAAGAAGGTAGCAGGTACCTTAAAATTAGACCAGGCGCAGTTTAGAGAGCTTGAAGCTTTTGCTAAGTTTGGATCTGATTTGGATGCTGCAACCCTAAACGTAATTGAAAAAGGACGTCGTAACGTAGAGATCTTAAAGCAGGCTCAAAACGACCCTTACACCGTGGAAGATCAGGTAGCAATTATCTATGTAGGTTCTAAAAACTTATTGAGAAATGTTCCTGTTGATCGCGTTAAAGAATTCGAAAGAGACTTTATCGAAGTTTTAAACTCTAAGAACAGAGATGTATTAGACACTATCAAATCAGGTAAATTAACTGATGAGGTAACCGATACATTAAGCTCTGTATGTAAAGATCTCGCTGCGAATTACCAATAGTAAGTTAAGCTAAAGAAGAATGGCAAACCTAAAAGAAATACGTAACAGAATCGCCTCGGTTTCATCAACTATGCAGATTACTTCTGCAATGAAGTTGGTGTCGGCTGCAAAGCTTAAAAAAGCTCAAGATGCGATTACTGCGATGCGTCCTTATTCAGACAAACTTACCTCATTACTACAAGCACTTAGTGGAAGTATTGAAGGTTCTAATGCGGCGGTATACGCTCAGGAGCGTGAGGTTCAAAAGGTTCTAGTGGTTTCGATCACTTCGAATCGCGGTTTGTGTGGGGCTTTTAACACCAATATTATTAAGCAATCGACTAAATTGGCTAAAGACACCTATGGTGGAGCATCAGTTGATTTCTTAGCGGTTGGTAAAAAGTCGAATGACTTATTATCAAAGGAATTTTCAGTCGTGGCTGATCATTCCAAGGTATACGAAGACCTAACTTATGACAATGTCGCTGAAATTGCCGATCGTTTGATGAACGATTTTCAAGAGGGGACTTACGATAAGATTGTCTTAGTGTACAACCAATTTATAAATGCTGCGAATCAACGAGTGATGACGGAGCAATTCTTACCAATTGTTCCAGCTGAAGCTACAACGCAATCAGCGGATTATCTCTTTGAACCATCGAAGGCAGAAATCGTTTCTGAATTAGTTCCTAAAGCATTAAAGACACAATTGTACAAAGCGATTCGCGACTCCTTTGCTTCAGAGCACGGTGCACGTATGACTGCTATGCACAAAGCAACGGATAATGCAGGTGAACTCAGAGATCAATTGAAACTCACTTACAACAAAGCACGTCAAGCTGCAATTACAAACGAGATCTTAGAAATCGTCGGTGGAGCTGAGGCTTTGAGCGCATAAAAAGCACATTCGCTAAAATGATAAAACGTGAGTCCCCAAAGGCTCACGTTTTTTTGTTATTTTTAGTGAATTAAATAACAGCTTATTGTTTCCTAAACTATTTAAACAAACCTTTATCTATGGATTGGCGACCGTTCTACCCAGAATGATGTCCTTTCTGTTGTTACCGCTTTATACCGATATTTTAGCCACTTCTGGTTTTGGAGCAGTAACGGTTATTTTTTCTTGGTTTGCAATCTCCAATGTCGTACTGGCTTACGGGATGGAAACAGCTTTTTTTAGATTCTATCAGCAGGCTACAGAACAGCTCAAAGTTTTGTCTACCTCACTGATGAGCATACTCATCAGCACTGGACTATTCGTGCTCATCGCAATAAACTTCAAGCAGGAGTTGGCCTCGATGATTCAGGTGAATACCACGATTATTAAATTAGCCATAGGAATATTAGCACTAGATGCCTTGGCGATTATTCCCTTTGCGCGACTTAGAGCTGAAGAAAAGGCCGGGAAATACACAGTGATTAAAATCTCAAATGTCGCTATCAATTTGGGATTAAACCTCGTTTTTTTATTGCTCTTTCCCTTCTTACACGAGATGGATGAATCCCTACTGCTAGGGTTTTACAGAGAAGATTTTGTCATTGAATACATCTTTATATCCAACTTAATTGCCAGCGGTGTAACCCTTTTGCTAGTAATCAAAAATTATTTGAGCATTCCGTGGAAGTTGGACTACGCCCTATTAAAAAAGATGTTGGCCTATGGATTACCAGTAATGATCGCTGGAATTGCTTTTACGATTAATGAGGTATTTGACAAAATATTACTCTCTCGTTTGCTCCCTGCAGAGATAGCCAATAGCGAGGCCGGAAAATATGCTGCCTGTTATAAGCTAGCCTTGTTTATGACGCTTTTTGCGACGGCTTATCGATTGGGAATTGAACCCTTCTTTTTTTCACACCTCAAGAACAAGAATCCACAAAAGGCCTATGCACACATCCTCTATTACTTTGTGATTTTTGGATCAGTGATTCTCTTGTCGGTCGTTGTATTTCTAGACTATATCAAACAGCTCGCTATTTTAGACTCTTCCTATTGGGAAGCCATGCCTGTGGTTCCAATTGTTCTTCTGGCTAGTTTTTGTTTGGGAATTTACCACAACCTTTCGGTTTGGTATAAGGTCATCGACAAGACTCATATCGGGGCATACATATCGGTCTTTGGAGCTCTGATTACGATCGTTGTCAATTTTGCGTTTATTCCAAGCTACGGCTATTACGCCTCTGCTTTTGCAACCTTAGGGGCTTATGGGTCTATGATGATGATCTCCTTTATACTAGGCAGAAAACACTACTATATCCCTTATGATCTCAAGAGAATTGGAGGATATTTTTTTAGTTCCATCCTCTTGGCGGCAGTTGTTTTTTACGGATTTTCAAACGATTTAAAAATTGGGCTTCCAATCCTCAGTTTATTTGTAGTTTTACTGTATATTTTTGAACGTAAAACACTTAAAAAGCACTTTACAAAGGCATGAAGATACAGATCGTCAACAACTCAAAACACCAATTGCCTTCCTATGAAACGCTAGCTTCAGCAGGAATGGATCTCAGAGCTAATATCGACGCTCCAATCGTCTTACAACCACTCGAGCGAGCAATTGTTCCAACCGGACTACACATCGCTTTAGAAGTGGGCTATGAGGCTCAGGTACGACCTCGTTCTGGATTGGCAGCTAAGAAGGGAATCTCCGTTCTCAACGCTCCAGGAACAGTCGATGCCGATTACAGAGGAGACATCGGAGTAATTCTGGTAAATCTTTCTAATGAAGCATTTGAAGTATGCGACGGTGATCGTATAGCACAACTCGTCATTGCAAAACACGAGCGAGCTGATTGGGCTGAGGTTGAAGTCCTCAGTGAAACCGATAGAGGTCAAGGCGGATTTGGATCTACAGGTGTAAAATAACAACTATGCGACAGCTCGTCCTTGCATTATCGATTCTTTTGGTTTTGAGCTCTTGTGGAAGTCGTAAAATTAAAACGACTCCGGGAGTTGCTCTGGTAGCTTTGTCTCCAAGAGTAATTATCAAAGAACACGGTGATATCAACAGGGACTTTAATTCACTTAGTGGTCGTATGAAGATCGATTTAAAGACCGGAACTAAGACGACCTCTGTACCTGCGAGTTTTAGGATGATCAAAGATCAGGGAATTTGGATTTCAGCCTTTTTTGGACTAGCTAAAGCATTGATTACCCCAGAGGAAGTTTCTTTTTATTCTTCGACTAACAAAATGTATTTTAAAGGGAGTTTCGAAGAGTTGAGCTCCTATGTTGGAACCGAGCTCACTTACGATTTATTACAGCGATTTCTCTTGGGGGCTACAGCAGTAGAGCTCAAGCCACAGCGATCTGCTTGGGAGGTATCTAATAACTTTTATCGCTATGCAATGGTCGACAAAAAAGACCGCTATAAGCTTCATCTCGATATTGAACCGGGAAGTTTTCAACTGAAGAATACCCTCATAAGTGAAGGGAACGGAAACGGAAGCATTAAGATTGAATATTTGGGTTATCAGAAAATCGATGGAGTGAGTATACCTCAACAACTCCGACTAACTGCCTTGGCAGAAAAGTTTAACTCTAGCCTAGATATTGAATACCGAAACCTCTCCCTCAATCGTCAATTGCGATTCCCCTATAAAATTCCTCAGGGCTATAAAGAACTCCAGCTTCAATGATTAGAATACTCAGACATAGTGCGATAGTATGGATATTTCTAATAGCAACAGCTGCTATAGCTCAAACTCAAGAGCAAAAGAAACTAGAAACGGAACGCACGCGATTACAACAAGAAATTGCGCAGATCGAGAAATTGCTCTTTAGCAATACCGAGAAAGAGAAGGGTTTCGAAGATGAAATAGAAGACCTCAATCGAAAAATAAGCGTTCGAGAGCAACTCATACGAGTAACTAATAAGCAGGCCAATATCATCAATAGAGCCATCGAAAAGGAAGAATCAACGGTGGGATCCTTAGAGCGGGAAATAGAGGTTTTAAAAAAGGATTACGCCGATATGATCAGACGTTCTTATGTGTCAAAATCCAAACAGAACAGACTGATGTTTCTCTTGTCTTCTCAGAATTTTTTTCAGGCCTATAAGCGAATACAGTACTTAAAGCAATTTGCTCAATACCGAAAAAAACAAGCCCTAGAAATAAGCTCTAAATCTGAAGAGTTACTCAGAAAAATCAACCAGTTAAGAGCACAGAAGAAACAGAAGGACCTCTTGCTGAGTGAAAACAGAAAAGAGCGTTCTACCCTTGTCAGAGAAAAGGGAAATTTGCAAAACTCACTGAGTTCTATTCGCAAGAACAAATCAAAATACGAAAGAGAAATTGCAAATAAGACCAAGAGATCTAAGGCGATTGATGCTCAGATCGAAAAAATGATCAAAGAAGCTATAGCTGCCGCAAATAGAAAAAAAGAGACCGCTAAGGCTACTAAAACGAGCAGTGGATTTGTAATGACAGCAGAAACAAATAGAGTCGCTGCTAATTTTGCTGCAAATAAGGGAAAACTCATTTGGCCAGTAGCCAAAGGTATTGTCAAAAGAGGCTTTGGGGTCTATGCGGATCCTGTGTATCCTCAGATCAAACATCAGAACAACGGAGTTATTATAGCCACTGAGGCCAATGCAGAGGCCCGATCGATCTTTAAGGGAGAAGTAGTTGCCATCCTCAGAGTCCCAGGAGGAGGTTTAGGGGTTCAGGTTCGCCATGGAAACTACATCAGCACCTACTACAACCTCAAGAGCGTTTCAGTGAGCAAGGGAGACCAGGTAGGGGAAAAAGATTCCCTTGGAATCATCAGCACCAATCCTTTTAACGGTCAAACACAGCTCAAGTTTTACCTCTATCAAAATACCACAAAACTCAATCCTCAACAATGGATATACAAACTATAAGTTATACCTTTGCACAAAATTTAAACGATGAATTCTAAAACACCTTCAGAATCGAGAACAGTGATGACCGATATGGTCCTTCCTAGTGAAACCAACCCACTCAATAATTTGTTTGGGGGAGAACTCTTGGCACGAATGGATCGTGCAGCCAGTATAGCAGCAAGAAGACACTCTCGAAGAATTACCGTAACGGCTTCGGTAAATCACGTAGCCTTTAACAGAGCTGTTCCTCTGGGTTCTGTAGTAACCGTTGAAGCTGCTGTTTCTAGAGCTTTTAAAACCTCGATGGAGGTTTTTATCGATGTGTGGATTGAAGATCGTTATACAGGAGAGCGCACCAAAGCCAATGAAGCTATTTATACTTTTGTTGCCGTGGATGATACTGGTAAACCTACCGAGGTTCCAGCATTAAAGCCAGAAACAGATTTAGAAACAGAGCGTTTTAACGCTGCTCTAAGACGTAAACAACTCTCATTAGTGCTCGCTAAAAAGATGAAGCCATCGGAGGCTACTGAATTAAAAGCGCTATTTGTAGAATAATTATTTTACAAGCAACCAAGCAGACTCATTTCCACTGGATCTAGCCTCAGCCAAAAATGCTCTTGCTTGATCTTCACCAGCAAAGGCATTTAGCCCAACCTGATACAATCCAAAAGGATTCTGTCCGATGATTTCTGAAGTTTCAAAACCTTTTGCCTTGAGTTCTTGTATGTGAGCTAAGGCATTTTCTTCTTTGATAAAAGATCCAGCAACTATAAAATAGTGCATCTCCGCTTTTGGGATACTCACTTCAACCTCTAATGCAGGTAAATCTAAAGGGTGATCACTGAAAAAGCTGGCTTCTTGAATGGTTTTCTCAATAGCAAGCTGAGCTGATTTTGCAGCTAAGACGGTATTTTGTTCATAGGAAGAACGCAATTGAAGCCCTCCTAAGGCGGTACTAATTGCAATTAAACCTACTGCAGCGTATTTAACTAGGGATTTTCCTAACTTAAAATCCGCCTTTGTTTCTGGAGTCAATTGACGAACTACAGGCTGAGTTGCCTTCTCGAATACAGAAGCATTTACTGGAGCTAATCCAAAAGAACTGTGGAGGTAGTTGTGCTCGTTATAAGGTTTAAAAACCAAAGCGCCTTCTTGGCTTTTAGACAGCAGCCCAATATGTTCCAAATCGAGACTGAGTCCTTTGGCTAAATCAGCTTTCCACTGATTGACAACAGCGGTTAGCTCTTCTTGAGCTTGTTCGTATGAACAGGACTGAACAGAGGCAATATAGGATACTAAAACACCGTCAGAAGTCTGTAATTGCTCGTTAAAAGACAAGGCTTTTGAAGGAGGGTAGAACGACTGAGTTTTTGGGTTGTAGTAGGCTGCTTTTCTTCTTGTTAAAAAGGCTCCAAATTCAGGAACAACAATACAGTGATGTCTGTAGAGTAAAGGTGCTATATGCTGCTCTAATCGCATAAATATCGTTTGGTTTTGGTTATAAATTGATTTGGGACTAGTAAATGTAAGAATATTTTTAGTAAAAAAGATGTATAAAATCAGCAAAAATACGGATCACAGGGAACTCATAGCCCTGTTGAGGCTCTCTAAAATACCGAGTATCAGCAACCTAAAAGCTATAGAATTGATTAAAAAATTTAATTCTGCCTCTAAAATTTTTGATCGAGAGCTTGAGCTGCTCAACTCCAAAGACTTTAAGTGGGGTCCAGCGTTCTTTTCAAAGAAGTATTTAGAAGCAGCTATTCAGGTCTTTAGAGAGGCTGATTCCAAAGGCTATCAATTAATGGGTTATGGACTTAAGACCTATCCCTATTTGCTGTATCAGTGTGAGGATGCTCCTCTGGTCCTTTGTTCTTCAGGAGCTATCGATTGGGATTCTGAGCGATGGATCAGTGTTGTGGGAACTAGAACAGCCAGTTCATATGCTTTGAGCTTTGTTGAACAACTTATCGAAGAACTCGCTCCTTATCGACCAACTATCGTATCGGGATTGGCCTATGGAATTGATATAGCAGCTCATAAGGCTGCGATTGCAAACGAACTTCAAACCATAGCCTGTTTGGCTCACGGTTTAAACAGGACCTATCCCAAAGAACATTACAAGATTAGAAAAGCCATGGAACAAAAGGGAGGAGTGCTCTCTGAGTTTACTCCTAATGAACCCCCACTTCCTTATAAATTTGTGCAGCGAAACAGGATAATAGCAGGTCTTACTAAGGCAAGTTTAGTCATTGAATCACCTATAAAGGGAGGGAGTCTAATTACAGCTGATTTGGCAAATTCTTATCAAAGAGAAGTCTATGCGGTACCCGCTAGAACCACTGATGTACATCAGGGGTGTAATCAGCTTATTCGCGACTGTAAAGCACAATTAGTGAGCAGCTCTAAAGATCTGATTCAATTTTTGGGATGGGATTAATATCCGAGTTTGGTTCGCACTCTATTTAAAACCTCATCGGCTACTTTAGCTGCTTTTTCAGCCCCTAAAGCCAAAGCCTTATCGATTTCTTCTTTGTTGTTCATATAGAACTCAAATTTCTTTCGAGCCTCATCAAATCGTTCGATAATCAGCTCAAATAGCGCCTGTTTTGCATGACCATATCCGTAGTTTCCACCGAGGTAATTCGCTTTCATCTGAGCGATATGTTCTTTGTTGGCTAAAACTTTATAAAGAGCAAAAACAGGGCAGGTATCAGGATCCTTCGGATCTTCCATTGGAGTTGAATCTGTTTGAATGCCCATGATTTGCTTTCTGAGTTTTTTCTCAGGCAAAAAGATATTGATGGTGTTGTTTTTGCTTTTGCTCATCTTAGCACCATCGGTACCTGTGATGTACATTGAGGATTCCTGAATCCTTGCTTCAGGCATCACAAAACACTCTCCAAATTTATTGTGGAAACGAGCAGCTACATCGCGTGTCATTTCTAAGTGTTGCAATTGATCTTTTCCTACGGGAACAAATTCTGCATCGTAGAGCAAGATATCAGCAGCCATAAGCATTGGATAGGTAAACAGTCCTGCATTGACATCTTCGAGTCGATCAGCCTTGTCCTTAAAGGAATGTGCCAAGGTCAAACGCTGATATGGAAAAAAACAACTCAAATACCAGGAGAGTTCTGTTGTTTGAGGAAGATCTGATTGCTTGTAAAAAACGGTTTTTTCGATATCGAGTCCAAAGGCCAACCAGGTTGCTGCAGTAGCGTAAGTATTTTCTCTTAATTGTTGAGCGTCTTTGATTTGTGTCAGTGAATGCAAATCAGCTATAAAGAGAAAAGATTCGTTTTTAGGGTCCTTTGCCATCTCAATAGCAGGCATAATAGCCCCTAAAATATTTCCTAAATGTGGAGTCCCTGTGGATTGTATTCCCGTTAATATTCTTGACATATATCTATAAGTTAGCTGGTCAAAGATACAAATTAGTATATTTAATTTACTGATGAAACTGCTATTCTATTTACTGCGTTTTTTATACAGAGCTTGGTTCTTTGTTTTAGCAGCCATACCTATTATTTTGTTTTTTCCAATATTGATAGTTTTGGCGCTCATACCCAAGGGATTCCCTGTTATTTATTGGTTTGCTCGAAATCTATGGGCCCCACTAGTTCTATTTGGAATGGGGACTCCGATTAAATTAAATTCAGAGCTTAGATTGGAAAAGGGGAGCTCTTATATGATCTGCCCAAACCATCAGAGTATGTTGGATATTATGGTAGTATTGCGACTCTCTAAAAATCCAATACTCTTTGTAGGAAAACAAGAGCTTAAAAAAATACCGCTGTTCGGGTTCATTTATAAAAATGTCAGCGTCTTGGTAGATCGCTCTCAAAAGGATTCGAGAGCCCAAGTTTATGAATCAGTAAAGGCTAAGATTCAAGAGGGTCATTCCATTTGTATATTTCCTGAAGGCTTAGTTCCTGATGTTTCTGTTTTGATGGCAGATTTTAAACCAGGTGCTTTTAAGATGGCGATTGAACATCAGCTCGACATCGTTCCCGTATCGATCTACAACGCTAAAGATCGTCTTCCCTACGATTATAACCACGGGCATCCTGGTACCATAAGGGTACATGTACACCCTTCTTTTTCAGTGAGTGGATTAGCCTATGAGCAGTATCCCGAGCTTCAAGAAAAGTGTCGTTTCTTTTTAGAGGAAGACCTCAAGGCCTTTAAAGGAGGAATTATTAAAAATTTAACAGAGCCGATCGTATAAAGGTTCCTTTAGCTTGCAAAAAAAATAGTACTTTAGCCTAAGTAAAAAAATGAAATTATGAGTAAAGAAAAAGAAGCTAAATTAAAAGCGCTCCAATTAACCCTTGACAAGCTTGATAAGACCTATGGAAAAGGGTCTGTAATGAAAATGGGAGACAGTGTGGTTCAAGAGGTGGAGGTCATCCCTTCCGGATCTTTAGGACTCAATATAGCACTTGGAGTTGGCGGCTATCCAAAAGGAAGAGTTGTAGAAATATACGGACCTGAATCTTCAGGAAAAACAACACTTACCTTACACGCAATGGCTGAAGCACAAAAAGCTGGAGGAATTGCGGCATTTATTGATGCTGAGCACGCCTTTGATCGCTTTTACGCTAAAAAATTAGGAGTGGATGTGGATAATTTAATCATATCTCAACCCGACAATGGAGAACAAGCTCTTGAAATAGCCGATAACCTTATTCGTTCCGGAGCTATAGATATTGTGGTCATCGATTCTGTTGCCGCACTGACCCCTAAGAGTGAAATTGAAGGAGAAATGGGAGATTCAAAAATGGGATTACACGCTCGTTTAATGTCTCAAGCGCTTAGAAAATTAACAGGATCAATCTCTAAGACCAACTGTACGGTCATCTTCATCAACCAGCTGAGAGAAAAAATTGGAGTGATGTTTGGAAATCCTGAAACTACTACTGGAGGAAATGCTCTTAAATTTTACGCATCAGTGCGTTTAGATATTAGAAGATCTTCTCAAATCAAAAATACAGACGGCCAAGTACAGGGAAATAAAACCCGTGTTAAGGTGGTAAAAAACAAAGTAGCTCCTCCATTCCAGTCTACTGAATTCGACATCATGTACGGTGAGGGAATTTCTAAAGTGGGCGAGGTAATCGATCTTGGAGTTGACTATGAAATCATCAAAAAAAGCGGCTCTTGGTTTAGCTATGGGGACACCAAACTAGGTCAGGGACGCGACGCTGTTAAGCAGTTATTGTTAGACAACCCAGAACTTCACGAGGAAATAGAAGCAAAGATTGTCGAAGCGATAAAGGCTTTAAAAGAGGCTTAAGAGGCTGATTTTGAAGATGGCACAATTCGGGCTATCTTTACATTAAATTAAATATGAACCTAAGTGTGCCTAGCACACTCAAGATATAAATCATGGGTTGTAGTAATTGCACTACCACATCAAACGGTTCTCCAATGGGTTGCCAAAACAATGGGACTTGCGGAGAAGACGGATGTAATAAACTTACTGTTTTCGACTGGCTGTCGAATATGTCTTTGCCTGTTGGCGAGGAGCTATTCGATTGTGTAGAGGTGCGATTTAAAAATAGCAGAAAAGAATTTTTTAGAAATGCAGACAAGCTTCCATTAGCTATAGGCGACATGGTTGCTACTGAGGCTTCTTCTGGGCATGATGTTGGAATGGTTACCCTTACCGGGTCTCTTGTAAAAGTGCAGATGAAAAAAAAGAAGGTCGATTTTGAGGATGAGAACCTTCCTAAAATTTACCGTAAAGCAAACAGTCGAGATATAGAGGTGTGGACTAAATGTCGTGAGAAAGAAGCTGAAATTCAAAAGCGTTCCAGAGAGATTGCTATTTCCTTAAACTTAGAAATGAAGCTCTCTGATGTTGAATTTCAGGGAGATGGTTCTAAAGCGACCTTTTACTATACTGCAGAAGAGCGCGTCGATTTTAGACAGCTGATTAAAGATATGGCTAAGGCCTTTGGAATTCGCATTGAAATGCGACAAATTGGATATCGACAAGAGGCACAACGATTGGGAGGAATAGGCTCCTGTGGAAGAGAACTCTGTTGTTCTACTTGGCTTACCGATTTTAGAAGTGTTGGAACAGCATCAGCTCGTTATCAGCAACTCTCTTTAAACCCACAAAAGCTCGCAGGGCAATGTGGTAAATTAAAGTGCTGTTTGAACTATGAGCTGGACGTCTATATGGATGCCTTAAAGGATTTTCCAAGATCGGATACAAAGCTCATGACTGAAAAGGGAATCGCCTATTGTCAAAAGGTAGATATCTTTAAAGAAAAGTTGTGGTTTACCTATAAGAATGATCCTATTACCTGGCATATGCTGACGAAGGATCAGGTAAATGAAATAGTTGAACTCAACAAAAAAGACCAAAGCATTCAAAGCTTAGAAAGCTATTCGGTTCAGAATATCAGTGACGATGTTCCTGTTTACGAAGATGCAGTTGGTCAGGATTCTCTGACGCGTTTTGATCGCCCTAAGCGATCAAAGAACAAGTCAAATAACAAGTCAAAGAAATCCAACAAGAACCGATCGAATACCAAGGGTAGAAACCAAAACAGAAACAGAGGCAAAAACAATAAAGGGTCAAATAGAAATGGGAACAAAAAGACTGCAAAGAATCCTTCTTAGTTCAGGACTTGTTTTTTTACTGGCTTCCTGTAATTTAGGTGTGGCTCATATGGAATTTGTCAGTTTGGACAATGCTGTTTGGGACAAGGACAATGCAATTGTTTTTGAATTTACACCTACTGATAGCACGGAGGTTTACGACTGGTATTTACAGCTTAGAAACACCCACGATTACCCCTATGCTAACCTTTATTTAATCACTGAACTCAGTACAGATGAAGGAGTTATAAGTACTGACACCATTGCATACACCATGGCCAATTCTGATGGATCTTGGAGAGGAAGTGCTTCGATGTCATTAGTGGAACACAAAATACCTTATCAATTAGAGCGGTCTTTTAACAGCACCAAGCTCCATAGATTAAAAATCAGACAGGCGATGAGGTCCTTGGGATCGACAGAGCCACTTCAAAAGTTAATAGGCGTTAGCGACATAGGATACAGTATTGAAACAATTGAGAAATGAGTAAGTCATCAGGAAAAAAAATTGAGCAAAAGAAAAACTTTCGAATCTATGTTCGACTGTTTTGGGCGCTCTTTATTTTAGGAATAGGGGCATTTGCATCTATGTTTGTTCTTGCGTCTAAGGGTTATTTTGGTGAGATGCCTGGTTTTGATCGATTGGAAAACCCCAACACTAATTTAGCTACTGAAATTCTCAGTTCAGACGGAAAAACGCTCGGAAAGTTTTACTTAGAAGACAACAGAACTCCGATTCAATTTGAAGAGCTTCCTGAAAATATGGTGAATGCACTCTTGGCGACTGAAGATATTCGCTATTATTCTCACTCTGGAATTGATGCCATTGGTACTCTTAGAGCAGTTGCTTTCTTGGGAACTAGGGGAGGAGCTAGTACCATTAGTCAACAGCTTTCAAAACTTCTGTTTACCAAACAAGTATCTTCAAGTAAGTTTCAAAGGATTCTTCAAAAATTTAAGGAGTGGGTTATCGCTATTCGATTAGAACAGCAGTATACCAAGGATGAAATCCTGGCAATGTATCTCAATATTTACGACTTTGGGAATAATGCCGACGGGGTTCGATCTGCAGCGAATATCTATTTTAATAAGGAGCCTTTGGAATTGGAGACTCAAGAGTCGGCCATGCTCATAGGAATGCTAAAGAATTCTTCTCTGTACAATCCCAGGTCCCATAGGAATCCAGAGGGGACTCTTAATAGAAGAAATGTAGTGCTCAATCAGATGGCTAAATACGAATTTATCAGTGAGCAAGAAAGGGATTCACTCAAAACACTTCCATTGGGATTGAAATATACTCCACAGTCTCACAGAGAGGGGCTCGCTACTTATTTTAGAATGTACCTCAGAGGGTTCTTAAAAGATTGGATTGAAAACAACCCTAAGGAAGACGGTTCGAAGTACAATTTATACCTAGACGGTCTTAGAGTGTATACCACTATTGACTCTCGAATGCAGCAGCACGCTGAAGAGTCAGTTCAGGAACACATTAAAAATCTTCAAGCAGCCTTTGACAAACAAAACACTCCCGAGGAAAATCCAACTGCACCTTTTTTAGATGTGGAAGAGGAGGAAATAGAACGAATCATGGAACTAGCAATCCTTCGTTCAGAGCGCTGGAGAGCTATGAAAGCAAAAGGAATGGACGAGGAGAAGATCAAAGCTAGTTTTGAAGTGCCACGTTCTATGAGTGTTTTTGATTGGACTGCTGAAAATAAGGAACGCGATACGGTAATGACTCCGATGGATTCTATTCGCTATTACAAATCCTTCTTTAGGTCTGCTATGCTTTCTATGGAACCTAAAACCGGACATGTAAAGGCATGGGTAGGAGGTATTAATTACCGCCATTTTCAATACGACAATGTATATCAAGGAGCTCGACAAGCAGGGTCCATTTTTAAACCCTTTGTCTATGCAGCAGCCATTGATCAACTACGCCTATCTCCTTGTGAAACCTTACCTGACACTCAGTATTGTATTGCACCTAGAAAGCACGGTAATATGGAGAAGTGGTGTCCAAAGAATTCTGGAGGGACGTATTCTGGGAATATGTTAACCCTTAAAAAAGCCCTGGCTGGATCGGTGAATTCGATCACGGCTCAAGTGATGGATAAAGTTGGACCGAAGCCTGTGGTCCAACTCATCAAGAACCTTGGAATGAAGTCGAATATATTAGCAGTTCCTTCTATAGCCTTAGGGACTCCCGACATCAATGTATTAGAAGTAGTTGGGGCCTATGGTACTTTTGCAAATAAAGGGGTCTATGTCAAGCCAGTGATGGTGACTCATATCACTGATAAAAACGGAACCATGCTCTACGAATCCGTTCCTCAAACTAAGGATGTGATGAGTGAGGATGTTGCCTTTACGGTTGTCAAACTCTTAGAAGGGGTAACGGAAGGAGGATCTGGTATAAGACTGAGAACAGTAGGAGCTGAGGAGTGGAATCCCTATTACAGTGAAATTGTAACTGGATATCCCTACGAATTTAAAAACCCAATTGCCGGAAAAACGGGAACAACTCAAAACCAATCCGATGGATGGTTTATGGGAATGGTTCCAAATCTAGTTACCGCTGTTTGGGTTGGAGGAGAAGATCGTTCCATGCACTTTAATTCTATTCAATACGGACAGGGGGCCTCTATGGCGCTTCCAATCTGGGCAAACTATATGAGAAGAAATTGGTCACTAGAAGATCTAGGGATCTCACAGGGAGAATTTGAGGCACCTGAAGAACTCAATATAGTCGTGGACTGTGATCCAAAAGCAGAAGAAGGAAAAGAACCTCCGATTGACCTTACGGAAGATGATATCGAAGATATAGGGTTTTAAAATCTTTGATATAGGATATAAAAAAAGCCAGCTATGATGCTGGCTTTCTTGTTCTATAGTTAGGGGGTCTTATCCTTTGAGTTTTGCTCCCATGAACTCTCTGTTCATTCTGGCAATATTCTCAATAGAAATTCCCTTAGGACATTCTACTTCACAAGCACCGGTATTGGTACAGTTACCAAAACCTTCTAAGTCCATTTGTTTTACCATATTTTCAACACGGGTTACGGCTTCCACCTTACCCTGTGGGAGTAATGCATATTGAGATACTTTAGCGGAAGTAAAGAGCATTGCAGAAGCATTTTTACAGGCTGCTACACAGGCTCCACATCCAATACATGCTGCTGCATCCATCGCTTTGTCCGCATCTTCTTTTGGGATGAGAATGGAGTTTGCATCAGTGGTGTTTCCAGAAGTGTTTACTGAAATATATCCACCAGCTTGTTGAATACGCTCTAAAGAAGAGCGATCAACCACTAAATCTTTAATTACCGGGAATGCCTTTGCTCTAAATGGCTCAATAACGATGGTGTCTCCGTCATTAAACATTCTCATATGTAATTGACAGGTAGTAACAAGGCGATCTGGACCATGAGGTTCTCCGTTGATTTGAAGGGAACAGGTACCACAAATACCTTCTCTACAATCGTGATCAAATTCTACTGGAACAGCTCCTTTGGCTACCAAATCTTCATTGAGTACATCGAGCATTTCTAAAAACGACATATCTTCATCGACATTGTCGATAGGGTAACTCACTAATGTTCCTTTTGCCTGTGCGCTTTCTTGGCGCCATATTTGTAATGTAAGCTTCATGGTATCTTATTTATAGCTTCTTGTCTTAACTTCTATGTTTTCGTACTTGAGATCTTCCTTGTGTAATACGGCGTCCTTAGGCTCTCCTTTGAATTCCCAAGCAGCTACATAAGTAAAGTTTTTATCGTCTCTAAGCGCTTCACCTTCTTCGGTCTGATACTCTTCTCTAAAGTGACCACCACAGGATTCATTTCTGTGTAGGGCGTCTTTTGCAAAGAGTTCTCCTAGTTCTAAGAAATCTGCAACGCGACCGGCTTTTTCTAATTCTGAATTCTTAGAATTAGGATCTCCAGCTACTTTTACATTTTCCCAGAAATCAGCTCTTAGAGCTGCAATTTCTTCAATGGCTTCTTTGAGTTCTTTCTCGTTTCTGGCCATTCCACATTTATTCCACATGATTTTACCAAGTTTTTTGTGGTAGTAATCAACAGAGTGTTTTCCTTTGGCAGAAGTGAGTTTTGCGATACGATCTTTCACTTCTTTTTCAGCCTGATCAAACTCAGGAGAATCAGTAGGGATAGCACCAGTACGAATATCGTCAGCTAGATAATCTCCAATAGTATAAGGCAATACAAAGTAACCATCGGCAAGACCTTGCATCAAGGCAGAGGCTCCCAATCTGTTAGCTCCGTGATCAGAGAAGTTTGCTTCACCTGCAGCATAACAGCCAGGAATGGATGTTTGTAAGTTGTAATCAACCCAAAGTCCTCCCATGGTATAGTGTACCGCTGGATAGATCATCATTGGAGTTTTATAAGGATCTTGATCGACAATCTTTTCATACATCTGGAAGAGGTTTCCGTATTTAGCTTCGATCACTTGCTCACCGAGTTCACGGATCGTGTTGGCATCAGGATTTTTAATTCCTGAAGTCATCGCTTTTTCTTTTCCGTAACGCTCAATAGCAGATGCAAAATCTAAAAATACTGCTTCCCCAGTTTTGTTAACTCCATAGCCAGCATCACAGCGCTCTTTTGCAGCACGAGAAGCCACATCTCTAGGAACGAGGTTTCCAAATGCAGGATAACGACGCTCTAAGTAGTAATCTCTATCTTCTTCAGCAATATCAACAGGCTTTAATTTTCCTTCTCTAATTGCTGTAACATCTTCTTTTTTAGCAGGCACCCATATACGTCCGTCGTTTCTAAGAGACTCAGACATCAGGGTTAATTTTGATTGGTGATCACCTGAAACAGGAATACAAGTAGGGTGAATCTGTGTATAACATGGGTTTGCAAAGTAAGCTCCTTTTTTGTGAGCTCTCCAAGCAGCGGTAACATTAGATCCCATCGCATTAGTCGATAGGAAGAAAACGTTTCCATATCCACCGGTTGCTAAAATTACTGCGTGAGCTGAATGTCTTTGAATCTCTCCACTTACCATATCACGAGCGATGATTCCACGAGCTTTACCATCTACAAGAACGAGGTCTAACATTTCGTGACGGTTAAAGGACTGAATCTTTCCTCTGTTAATTTGACGGTTCATCGCAGAGTAAGCACCTAACAATAATTGTTGTCCTGTTTGTCCTTTTGCGTAAAAGGTTCTCGATACGAGCACTCCACCAAAAGAACGGTTGTCTAATTGTCCGCCGTAATCTCTTGCAAAAGGAACCCCTTGAGCGACACATTGGTCGATGATGTTTCCAGAAACTTCTGCTAAACGATAGACGTTTGCTTCTCTAGCTCGATAATCACCTCCCTTTACGGTATCGTAAAAGAGTCGGTAGTTACTATCACCATCTCCTTGGTAGTTCTTGGCTGCATTGATACCTCCTTGAGCCGCAATAGAGTGTGCTCTTCTAGGAGAATCTTGATAGCAAAAAGTCTTTACATTATATCCTAATTCGGCTAGTGAAGCTGCTGCTGCACCCCCTGCAAGTCCAGTTCCAACAACGATGACATCGATGTTTCTCTTGTTTGCAGGATTGACCAGATTGATATTGTTCTTGTGATTGGTCCACTTATCAGCTAAAGGACCTTCTGGGATTTTAGAATCTAGTACGCTCATAATTAGTGCGATAATTGATTAAAGTGATGATAGAAAGCAATGAAGATAAATCCTAGAGGGATTACAATTGCGTATATTTTTGCAAAACCTTCTAAAGCTCTGCTGTATTTGTTGTTCCATCCCATAGATTGGAAGGAAGATTTAAAACCGTGTAATAGGTGAAGCATCAATAGAACAAAAGAAAACGCATAAATGCCTGTTCTGGCGATTGACTCAAATTTATGAACCGTTTCAGGGAGGTAACGAGTCGGATCTTCTGGGGCCGCTTCTACGTATTTATACACCATTTCATGGTACCAAAAGTCGTACATATGAAGCGCCAAAAAGGCTAAAATTACCGCTCCTGAAAGAATCATATTACGAGACATCCAAGAAGCATTAGCAGCACCTTTGTACTTTGAATAGCCTACTGGGCCACGTGCTTTTTTGTTTTCGATTTCTAGAACGAAGCCCATCAAAAAGTGAATGATCACTCCAGCCACAAGTACCGGCTGTAATACGTACTGAACTAATTTATTGTAGCCCATAAAATGAGAGGCTTCGTTAAAGAAGTCAGGTGCGATTACCGATAAGAAGTTGATTACAAAATGCAGTCCTAGAAAAGAGACTAAAAATAACCCTGATAAGGCCATTATTATTTTTCTTCCAATAGAAGAAGGAACAGAATTGCTCATTGTTTAAAATTTTATAACAAATTTAGGCCACAAGCAGCACTTGCCAAAATTATAGACTTGTTATTTTCTTAATTTTTTAAGAAAAAAATAGATTACTTTTGCTCGCTTTTTAAAAAAAATGACATCTCTGTACAGCAATGAGCGATGGGGTCAATGGTTGACTCAGCTCGCAGATGATAATTTTGTAATTATCGATGAGTTTTTACCCGAGAAACTTCTAGAAGAGGTTTTGGGATATTTCAATCAAAAAGAGGAATTAGACTCCTTTAATCTTGCCAAAATTGGTCCAGCTGAGGACGAGCAAAGAGTTGCGAGTATTCGAACAGATAAGACGTATTGGATAGATCGTAATAGAGATGTGGAACTCAATGATTTTTTTAGATTGATTGAAGAATTGATGCTACAATTTGCTCAACAACTCTACCTGAGTCTCAACGGCTATGAATTTCATCTAGCTTCTTATTCGAAAGGAGGTTTTTATAAAGCACACTTAGATCAATTTGATTCCAGATCCAATCGCATGATTAGTTTGATTATTTATTTGAATGAAAATTGGAAAGATGATCACGGAGGAGAATTATTAATTCACTCCTCTCCTAATACAAAAGTAGAACCTATTCTCAACAGAGCTATTTTATTTAGGTCCGATATAGTTTTACACGAAGTACTAGCTTCGAATAGAGAACGAAAATCTCTTACTGGATGGCTGTTAAAGCAACCTTCTACAATAGGGGTGCTAGGAATTTAATCCTTCTTTAAACAGTAATTAATACCCCCTAAAAGGTGCTCTAAAAAAGCCGGTTCATAATAAGATTCTACAGTGTGGCCTCCACCAGTATAAAAAGATTTACCTCCGTCGAATTCGTGATACCAAGCAATAGGATGGCTCGCTCCATTGGTTCCGCCTTCGTAGGTGCTTTCATCGAGATTTAAAACCACATGAATATCGGGATTGAGATCTTTGTAGTTGTACCATTCATCTGATCGAACCCAGCTTTGAGGAAGGTGTTTAGTCGAAGCGTGGTTTTTGTCCACAACTTGAATTGTCGCTTCTCGTACATTTGGATTATTTGGATGGCCGTTAAAATAGCCCCCTGCTAATTGGCCGTACCAAGACCAATCGTATTCAGTATCACAGGCTGCGTGAATCCCCATATAAGACCCGCCCTGTTGTATATAGGCTTCAAAAGCTTTTTGTTGTTGGTCGTCTAAAACATCTAGAGTGGTGCTTAAAAAAATAACCAAATCGTATTGTTTTAAATGTTCTGCTTGAAAGACAAAAGCATCTTCGGTTTGAACCAAATTAAAGTCTCCTTTTTTTCCTAATTGACGTATGGCGTGAACTCCAGTTTCAATTGATTGATGTCTCCAGCCCATTGTTTTTGTAAAGACCAATACTTGATGGGAACGATCTTTGAAAACTCCTTGAGCAAAACTTGTAGAGATAAAACACAGAAGGAGTAAACTTAGAATTAATTTTTTCATAAGATTTGAGAAAAGTGTTTGTTCGAATGTTGTGAAAGTACATATTTTTTAGGAGTGGTCCCAAACTTCTTTTTAAAGGCAGCTATAAAATGACTGGAGGTGGAGTATCCAATTTTAAGACCCACTTCATTGACATTCATCTCTCCCTCTCCTAGTAGTTTTCTAGCGACTTCCATTTTGTAGTCAAACAAAAACCCAAAAACGGTGTCTCCATAGATTTGTTTAAAGCCCTCTTTTAATTTTTTTAAGCTCAAATCAATTTCAGTAGAGAGCTCATCTAAAGAAGGAGGTTCTGCCATTCGATCAATGATGATTGATTTGGCTAATCGAATTTTTTTGACATTTTCTTCATCAGCTAAAAAGGGGCACTGGGCTAAATTTGAATCTTCTTTAGCACTAAAGTACAGGGCCATGAGTTCGTATACTTTTGCCTTGGCGTAGAGATCGTTGATACTCCCGCCATTTTTATAGTAATAGAGCTGACTCAGAAGGACCGCTATCGCAGGACTGATCGGCTCTTGATTGTAGTACTTTTTGTTGTCTGTTCTCAAAAAGTGAATTTGATTGGCTTCTGATGAAAACAAGGAGTGAAAGCGCTTTAAACTCATCACCACAGAAATCAACCAAGAGGAGGGAGAAAGAATTAAATCCAGGGGTAAATCTTGCTGGGTATTATAAAGTAGCGTAGAATTTTCTTCAGTAGTTGACAATTGATAGCTCCCACCGTTAAATTGATAGACAGCAGACCCTTTTAAAC
>DAIRFL010000076.1:0-8402 GCA_036795105.1 Flavobacteriaceae bacterium
CTTGGAAGCTGTTCAAACTTATTTAGATGAACATTCTGTTCCTCAAAACAGTCTTCACAAAAAAGGATTTATTTCTATCGGATGTCAACCTTGTACGAGAGCGATTGAGCCTGGAGAAGATTTACGAGCTGGTAGATGGTGGTGGGAATCCAGTAAAAAAGAATGTGGACTCCATTCAACAAATAAAAAATAACAAAAGAAATTACAGATCATATGAGTGTTTTAAAACAATTAGAAGAAGAAGCAATCTATATACTGAGAGAGGTTGCAGGTCAATTCGACAAACCTGCCCTACTCTTTTCTGGAGGAAAGGACTCCATTGTATTAGTTCAATTAGCGAAAAAGGCTTTTGCTCCTGCTAAAATTCCTTTTCCACTAGTACATATCGATACGGGACATAATTTTCCTGAAACCTTAACACAGAGAGATGCCTTGGTTAAAGAATTAGGTGTCGAATTAATCGTTCGCTATGTTCAAGATGATATCGATGCGGGTAATGTCATCGAAGAAACTGGTAAGAACGCCAGTAGAAACACCTTACAGACTACTACTCTATTAGGTGCTATTGAAGAATTAAAATTTGATGCTTGTATCGGAGGTGCTCGTCGTGACGAAGAAAAAGCAAGAGCTAAAGAACGAATTTTTTCGGTTCGTGATGACTTTGGTCAGTGGAACGAAAAGTTGCAACGTCCTGAACTCTTTGACATGCTCAATGGAGCTATTCACAACGGAGAAAACGTTCGTGTATTTCCAATAAGTAACTGGACTGAACTCGATGTATGGAATTACATCAAACAAGAAAACTTAGTCATTCCATCCATATACTACGCTCATAAGAGAGAAGTATTTGTGCGCAATGGCTTATTGATTCCAAACTCAGAATACATCAACCTATCAGAGGATGAAGAAGTTTTTGAAGAGATGGTTCGCTTTAGAACGGTTGGAGATATGACTTGTACAGCAGCAGTCCCCTCCTATGCTACCGAACTAGATACCATCATTGGTGAGATTAGTGGATCAAGCATATCGGAACGAGGTGCTAGAATTGACGATCAGCGATCGGAAGCTGCAATGGAAGAGAGAAAAAAAGTAGGATATTTTTAGAATTAGAAAGACATGGATATTATTAAAGTTGTTACTGCCGGTAGTGTAGATGATGGAAAAAGCACACTGATTGGTAGATTATTATACGAAACAAAATCATTAAAAGACGATCAAATCGCTCATATAGAAAACAAGAGTAAAAGTAGAGGGTACGATTACTTAGACTTTTCATTGGCAACAGATGGTCTCTTAACAGAACGCGAACAAGGAATTACCATCGATGTTTCCAACATCTTTTTTTCGACTGATGTAAGGAGATTTATCGTAGCAGACTCACCTGGACACGTTGAATACACCAGAAATATGATTACTGGTGCTTCTACAGCATCAGCTGCGATTGTATTACTCGACGCTAGAAAAGGGGTGATTGAACAGACTAAACGTCACTTTTATATCACTCAACTATTGGGAATCAATCAGGTGATATTCGCCATCAATAAAATGGATTTAGTCGATTATAAAGAAGCTGAATTTAATTCGATTGTCAGTGATTTAAATCTATTAATTGAATCACAGGCTCATAAGGGATTACATTCTTACTTTATTCCCTTGTCTGCTTTAAAAGGAGATAATGTGATCGATACCTCTACAAATACCCCATGGTATAAAGGTCCCTCCTTTTTGAGTTTATTAGAATCGATTCCGATCGAAGAAGAACATCAAAACGAGGAACAATCGTTTCAGGTACAATATGTTATTCGCCCTAAAACCGAGGAGCATCACGATTATAGAGGGTTTGCCGGTAAGGTGAAGTCGGGTAGCTTTTCGGTGGGCGATCTTATTAAAGTTCATCCTTCTAATCGCATATCAAAAGTAAAACGATTGGAAAAATACGGTGAATCTGTCGATAAACTCCACGAAAATGAAAATGGAACCATTCTTCTTGAAGATGAAGTAGACGTATCTAGAGGGAGTAGTATTGTAGCTCAAGGTTTTGAAATTAATACCACTAAACAATTGACAGCAACTGTTAGTTGGCTTCAAGACGCTCCATTAAATGCTTCAGGTATTTATTGGTTGCAACAAGGAGTTCAAAAGGTAAAAGCCAAAATCAAGGCAGTTCACAATACCATCGATTTAGAAACATTGTCTATTAATCAAAACAATCAATTAAAATTAAACGATATAGGAGAAGTTAGCATTCAAACAGCGAGTCCTATTGTTTCGAAAGCCTATAGCGATCACAAAGCTTTAGGGGCCTTTATTTTAATTGATTCTCAAACAAATAACACAGCCGGAGTAGGCTTTATAAAATAAGATGCAGAGTTTTAGAACAGAATTAGAAAACCCTATTGTCGAAAGGGATATCATCGAATTAGAGAAAAAGATATTTGAATTTAGAAACCTACAGATAGACGAACAAAAGTTTAGAAGTTTAAGACTTGCCAGAGGAGTCTATGGACAACGTCAGTTTGGAGTCCAGATGATTCGAATTAAATTGCCTTACGGTAAGGTTTCTTCCAAGCAACTCAGAAGAATTGCAGCGGTATCCGATGAGTATTCCAATGGTAATTTACACATTACAACGCGTCAGGATATTCAAATTCACCACGTATCCTTGGATCGAACTCCTGAGTTATGGGCCGAATTAGAAAAAGATGAAATCACACTTAGAGAAGCTTGTGGTAACACCGTAAGAAACGTGACCGCATCTGATAAGGCGGGTATTGACATCGATGAACAATTTGATGTCACTCCTTATGCTCATGCGTTTTTTGAGTACTTTTTGAGAAATCCAATCTGTCAAGACATGGGTAGAAAGATCAAAGTAAGTTTTTCTTCATCAGATAAAGATGACGCCTTGAGTTTTATTCACGATCTCGGATTTATTCCTGTATTAAAAGACGGTAAACACGCTTTTAAGGTATTAATTGGTGGTGGAATTGGTTCACAGCCAAAAGCTGCTCATGTGGTACACGAGGCTTTAGATGCAGATCAACTCATTCCATTTAGCGAAGCAGTTATTAGAGTATTTGATCGCAGAGGAGAACGCAATAAGAGAAATAAAGCGCGTTTAAAGTTTTTAATTGAATCCGTTGGAGTAAATCAATTTTTAGAATGGGTAGAAGAAGAAACAACTGCCCTACCCTATAAAACCTATTCTATTGAATATAAAGAAGAAGAAATTCGCTCGACTTATCTTTATGATTCATCAGTAGATATTACAAGTAAAAGTTATCAAGATTGGCTTAACACCAATGTATTTGAACAAAAACAAAAGGGCCTATACGCAGTAGGTATTCCAGTTGTCACTGGTGATTTCTCATCGGATACCGCTAGAAAATTAGCAGATATCATCGAATCCTTCTGTGGTTCTGATCTTCGATTGAGCATTGGTCAAAGTATATTACTAAAATCGATTCAAAAAGAGAATTTACCAGCGCTGTATCAGGCCTTAAATGAACTGGGCTATACCAGAATTGGTTTTCATAAGATTAATGATATCACTGCATGTCCTGGAACTTCTACCTGTAATTTAGGAATTGGTTCAAGTATGGGATTGGCTAATGAATTACAGTCTCTTATTGAAAATGAGTACCATCAATTAATTCAACAAAGAGCTCTTACTATTAAGATTAGTGGTTGTATGAACGGTTGTGGGCAACACACCATCGCAAATATTGGATTTCAGGGGATGACCCTAAAAGCTGGTGAGCGAATCGCTCCTGCTACTCAAATTCTCTTAGGTGGAGGAGTTCTTAGCAATGGAAAGGGTCGTTTTGCAGATAAGGTTCTCAAAACACCTTCAAAACGCGTACCAGAGGTCCTCAAGTGGATTTTAAATGACTTTACCCTAAATACCGATAACAATACCCTGTTTACTGATTACTACGATCAGAAGGGAACGGATTACTTCTATCAAAACCTAAAAGAATTCTCATCAACTGAGGATTTAGTAGACAGTGATTTTATCGATTGGGGTAATGATCAGTACTACAAGAAAGAAATTGGTATTGGAGAATGTGCTGGGGTGACTATTGATTTGGTTCAAACACTGCTCTTTGACGCTGAAGAAAGCTTTGAATTGGCTTTAGAAACACTTGAAAACAAGTCTTGGTCAGATAGTATCTATCACTCTTATGCGACACAGATAAGAGCAGCGAAGGCTTTACTTACTAAATCTAATTCAAAGATCAATACCCACGAATCGATTATTGAATCATTCGATGAAGTATATCCTGAATTTAAGAATGTATTTCAATTTAAGTTTCAAGATCTCATCCGTTTAATCAACACCAACAAACCTACTGAGTTATTTGCAAAAGCCTATGCGGATCAAGCAAAGCTCGTATTGAGTTGGATCAAAGAACACACCAATGTCAACTAAGGGTAAAATAAGTTTAATCGGCGCAGGACCTGGGGATATTGAACTCATCACCGTTAAGGGAGTTCGAATCCTCAAGGAAGCTGATGTGATCCTATACGATGCCTTAGTCAATGAAGGTTTTTTGGATTACAATCCGACAGCTGAAAAGATCTATGTTGGTAAACGCTTGGGGAGGCATTCCAAAAAACAATTTGAAATCAATCAATTAATCGTTCAACTCGCTCAACAAGGAAAAAAGGTCGTTCGCTTAAAGGGTGGAGATGTTTCTGTATTTGCTCGAGCTAGTGAGGAATTAGAGGCTGCTCAACTCTTTGGAATTGAAACAGAACTCATTCCTGGAATTTCATCCTATTCGGGAATCGCTGCCAAGCACCAGATACCACTTACCAAAAGGGGTGAAAGTGAAAGTTTTTGGGTGATTACAGGACATACCGCAAAAGGCAATGCTTCTTCTGACATAGCCTTAGCAGCTCAATCAACGGCAACTGTACTCATATTAATGGGAATTAAAAATTTACCCTTTATAATCGATGAGTTTAGAAAGCACAAGAGTGATTCCTATCCAATAGCCATCATTCAAAATGGAACCATGCCTAATGAAAAGGTTGTTTTAGCTGATTTAGAGCATATTGAGCAAGCAGTTGAAGAACATAGAATTAGCAATCCTGCTCTGATCGTTATTGGTTCTGCAGCATCTTATGCAAAAACTGAGCATTATTCAAGCTATATCCACAAACAATTAGTGTCGTGAATAGCCTTTACCCTATTTTTTTAAAGACACAACAGTTAGAGATTCTTATTGTTGGAGGTGGTAATGTTGCGTTAGAAAAACTTGAATTCTTATGGAAATCGAGTCCTGATGCCAATATAACTATGATTGCTCCTTTTTTTAGAGAAGTAACCTTAGACTTTGTAAATGGGAAAGACATACAATTAATTGAAGAACAGTATCAAAAACAATACCTTCAAAATAAACATATTGTAATTGCGACTACAAATCAAACAAAGGTCAACCAACAGGTTTATGAGGATTGTAGAGCAATTAACATTCTTTGTAATGTGGCAGACAATCCACCCCTTTGTGATTTCTATATGGGAAGTATTGTCACTAAGGGAAATCTTAAAATAGGCATCTCTACCAATGGGAAATCTCCTTCCCTAGCCAAACGTCTAAGACAGTGGTTAGAAGCGGTATTACCAGAAGAGTTAGATGAATTACTCAATTATTTACAAACCTATAGAGATCAATTAAAAACAGATTTTAACGGCAAAGTTAAAGCCTTAAATAAGTTGACAAAAGATTTGATTTCTTAAGCGAAGAGTTCTTTGTAGATAATATAGAGTGCCATCAACAGTACAAACCAACCAAATGCCCTTTTGAGTTTGTCTCCAGGAATCACCTTGCTCAGAGCAACTCCAATAAAGATTCCCACTACTGACAATGCGGTAATAACTCCGAGAAAAGACCAATCAATGGTTAAATTCTCTACATCTCCAATAAATCCAATAAGCGATTTAATTGCGATAATCATCAGTGAAGTAGCAACGGCTTTTTTCATTGGAAGCTTCGCCAGTAATACTAATGCTGGGATAATTAAGAATCCTCCACCTGCACCAACAACACCGGTTAAGACCCCTACTACTAATCCTTCCACAATAATTAGTGGATAGTTATAAACAGGTATTTCTTGACCATCTTCACAATTGTCGCCAATACATTTGTTTCTGATCATTGCAAAGGCTGCCAAGAACATGATAATGGCAAAAAACACCATAATTGCAATAGACTTTGTCAATACAAAATCACCAATACTGAAGATTTCATCAGGAATTGCGGGAACTAAAAATTTACGAGTACTATAAACCGCTATAAATGCAGGAATTGCAAAAACAATACCCGTTCTTAGATCTACCATTCCCTGTCTCATGTTTTTGATGGCTCCGATAAGTGAAGTGAAACCAACGACAAAAAGTGAATAGGCAGTCCCTACAACTGGATTTAAACCGAATAAATAAACTAATACTGGAACGGTTAAAATAGAACCCCCTCCACCAATAAGTCCGAGTATAACTCCAATGAGAACTGCTCCTATATAACCAAAAACTGTAATGATATCCATATGACGATTTAAATTTACGGCAAATTTATTGTGTTTCAATATTTGAATAGGTAACTATTGTTACTTATTTATTACTTTTAAGCCTTTTAACAAATAAACTTCAATATGAAATTTAAACTTTTACTCTTGAGTAACTTCTTGCTATTAACAGTAAGCGCTCAACAAATACAATTAGAAACCAATAAAAAACAGGCACTTTTATTTGGGAGTACTATTTCTCAGTACGATTTAAATAATCACCTAACGATCTATGCTTCAGATGAATTTGAAGGAAGAGAAACTGGTGAAGAAGGTCAAAAGAAGGCTGTTCAGTACCTCAGATCTCAATATATGAGAATGGGTATTGAGGCTGCTCAGCAAAGTGGAGATTACTTTCAAAAGTTTAGTTTAACCATCAAGAAAGTTCCATCTGGAACATTGACTGTGGGTGGTACAAGCTATGAAAATGGAGATGATTTTATGGGATTTTCAGGTGTAAATGCTTCTGATAGTCATATCGTTTATGTTGGATATGGTATTGATACACTTTCTCATTCTGATTACGATGGACTCGATGTCGAAGGAGAAATTGTTGTGATCAGAGCTGGAGAACCTGAAGGACAAACTACTGATTGGGGAAGAATGTCTGAAGGAATAGAACTCAAACAAAAGGCTGCTCTTAAACACGGAGCAAAAGCTGTGATTTATATCGATCAGGCGTATTTTGAACGTATGAAGCGCCGATTTGACTATATGAAAAAGAACGATAGCGGTAGAATGTCTATCGATGCACTTGCTAGTAAAACAATTCCTACTGTTTATGGAAATGATGACTTAGCAGCTACGCTTCTCGCTGATGTAGATAACAATAAGAAACAATCAATTAAAAGAAAAGTTTCTATTAATCTTCAATCTAAAGACTCTAAAGTGGAAACTGAAAATGTTGTTGCTTATATTGAAGGATCAGAATTACCAGAAGAGTATATCGTTATTTCATCACATTTAGATCACGTTGGTGTCAATGACAAGGGAGAAATTTTTAATGGAGCTGATGACGACGGATCGGGTACAGTAGCACTTCTTGAAGTTGCTGAAGCATTTAAAAAGGCAGCTGACAAAGGAAATGGTCCAAAACGTTCTGTAGTGTTCTTACATGTTACTGGGGAAGAAAAAGGCTTACTAGGCTCTAGATATTACACAGATGTAGATCCTGTTTTTAGTCTTGATAAAACTATTGCTAACCTCAATATAGACATGGTTGGAAGAATCGATCCTAAAAGAGAAGGAAACAGAGATTATGTTTATTTAATCGGTTCCGATAAGTTGAGTTTAGAATTACATCAAATTTCAGAGCTTGTAAACGACGAATATATGGATATTGAACTCGACTATACTTATAACGATGAAAACGATCCTAATCGCTTTTACTATCGTTCTGATCACTACAACTTTGCTAAGAACAACATTCCGATTATCTTCTATTTTAACGGAACTCACGATGACTACCACAGGGCATCTGACACCGTTGATAAAATCAATTTTGATCTATTGGAAAACAGAGCTCGTTTAGTATTCTATACTGCATGGGAAATAGCAAACAGAAACAAGGCTATCACTGTTGATAGAATATCTGAAAGCATAGAATAGACAGATTACTAGTTCATCTAGTAAATACAATAGAAAAATTTCAACTAACGCTATTAGTTGATCTACAAAACATCATTAAGGAGAACTCAGATTCTAATTAATGGTGTTTTTTTTCTAGGTACCAAAACAGAATTGGCCAGGCAATTACTGATAGGATTGCAATTATATTCATTACTTCTACGCCTACCATTGATTTGAGTTTTAAGATTAATACTCCGTAAAAT
>DAIRFL010000310.1:0-1289 GCA_036795105.1 Flavobacteriaceae bacterium
GTACCAAAACCAGCCAAATAACTAACTATTTGACAATGAGACTATTGTGTCTTGTTGTTATGTTTTTTGCGTCTTCTAATTTGGTTTTTGGGCAGCTACCTTATAAGACTTTTAATGCTACCGGGACTGGTAGAAGCCCTGGATCTTCAGCTGATGTTACTGATGATGGATTAGATTCAGCACTTGAAAATCCAGATCCAAACAATGACGGATATGATGAAGATGCATTTGATGCAGATAATGATGGAATCAAAGATTACTTAGATCCAAATAATTTTGTTCCTAGTTCAAATCCTGATCCTTCTAGAGCCATCGAAGTGTACAACGCTTTATCTCCAAATTGAGATGGATATAACGATGTCTTTACCATTAGAAATATTGAACTTTATCCAGAAAATGAACTGATCATATTCAACCGTTGGGGTAAAGAGATTTACAAGACAGAAGCTTATGGACAGTACGATCGTTATTTTAAAGGACGGGGTCCATCTGGAAAAACAGTGCCTGTTGGAACTTATTTCTACATCCTTAAGGTGAAGATCAATGGTAGTGACAAAGTGTATAAAGGATATCTCTATATTAATAGGTAAAGTACCTTATTGCAATAATAATTTATTGATAATTTTAAATCGATTAGTAATCAGGCATTCTTAATGATTAAAAGAGTACTTATCATAGCGTTAGTTTTTGTTTCTGATTGGGCAGTTGCTCAACAGGAAGGGATGTTTTCGCAGTATATGTACAACCCTTCTGCCATCAACACGGCCTATACCGGGACAAGAGATGAAAACATCTTGTTTTTTCAATACCGCTCTCAGTGGCAATCGTTTAGTGGAGGGGTGCAAACAAGCTATGTCAATTATCAACGAACAGGGCCTAACAAACTCTCTCAAGGCCTCAGTATTATGCAGGAGAGCACTGGGCCAATGAGTCAATTTTCATTAGGATTTGATTTTGCATACAAACTACAGCTCACAAAAGACAGTTATCTCTCTATGGGGTTTAAACCCTTACTAGATATTCTCGATGTAGATTTTAGTGGACTCAATATTTACAATCCACAAGATCCCTGGTTTGATATCAATATCGACAAAAAAATATCCCCAAATTTAGGATTGGGATTCTTTTATTATGACGATAGGGGTTATGTCGGTGTTTCTACCACAGGTATCTTATCGACCAGTCACTTCGACCAATCGAGTCCAACGAGTTATTTAGCTGCAGATAGAGCTCATTATTATATCATAGCCGGAAAAGTATTAGAACTCAATAACAATATCTTATTTAAG
>DAIRFL010000077.1:0-8371 GCA_036795105.1 Flavobacteriaceae bacterium
TTGGTGAATATTCGCTCTAAATTCTCCTTTTTCAGCTTGACGCTGCATGGATGCGATGACCTTTCCATTGATGACAAAACATCGAATATCTTGACCGTTTGCCTCCTTGATAAACTCTTGAACGAGAATATTGGTCTTTACTGATTTAAAAGCGTTAATAACACTCTCTGCTGCCTTATTGGTCTCCGCGAGCACCACTCCTTTTCCTTGAGTCGATTCTAAGAGTTTAATAATTAGAGGAGCTCCGTTGACCATGCGTATCAGGTCTTTGGTGTCCATGGGCGACTTTGCAAATCCAGTAGTTGGAATATGAATATCATTCTCAGAAAATAGCTGTGATGCAAATAGTTTGTCTCTCGATTGAGTAATGGCGTCTGCAGAATTGAGACAATAAACTCCTAAGTGCTTAAACTGTCTGAGTAAGGCACAACCATAAAAGGTTACAGCGGGTTTTATTCTCGGAATAATAGCGTCGAATTGATTGAGAATATTACCCCCTCTATAGCGAATTTGAGGAGAATTAGCATCGAGTTTCATATAGGAGTGTTCGACATTGAGAAACACCATTTCATGACCTCTAGCCTCCCCTGCCTCTATAATACGCTTATTGCTGTATAAATTTGGGTTGGAAGCCAATACCCCAATTCTGAGTCCATTTCGTTCCTTGATATACGATTTGTAGATTTTGTGAATCTGTTCCTCTTTGATCTCTTCTTGAAGAAATTGTTTGGAAACATCCACTAGAAATTTATCCATGAATGCTTCCCTTCCTAAGAGCATTCGATATTCCATCGAATCGCGATTAGCAAGTGTGAGATTAATATCAAAGTAGTGCTCCCCAAGCTGCATCGTAGTTCTAATTACAAAACGTTCCTCAGCAATTCCAGAAGTGTTTTTAATCACCTTTCTAGATACGACACGCTCTTCACAACTAATACTGATACTCCTGTTATCCTGAAGGGGGTTTACTTCAAATTTTACCCATTCCTGTCCATCCTTGACAAAGGGTTTAATCTTATTTGCTTGTAAGGCAGAAGTCTTCGCTCCAGAATCAACTCTAGCTTTTACTGCTGGTACTCCTAAAGCATCAAAACGACACCATTCTACACTGCCAATCACATTCATCTCTAAACTTGTTTAATTAATCGTCTAAATCTTCATCCAATCCAGTAGCTTCATCAATTTGAAGATCCTGATCCTGATCCTCATCATCTTCGTCATAATAAGCCATGGACTGTTCTAAGCTCGCTGATATTTTAACCAGGTATTTGGTATCCTCGGTGTCCACTTCAACAGCTTCAATCAACTCCCCTTTTAGATTTTTAAAACTGATAATATCTGAATCAGCATAACCATCTGGATAAGTTTCTACTAAGAGTTTTAACAACTCAGGAGTAATCTTTTTGTAATCTACAATAACTCTTTTCATCTTACAATAAAATAATTACATATTTAACAAATAAGCAAATATGAGCGGAGCTACAATAGTAGCATCGCTCTCTATGATAAATTTGGGGGTGTTGATATCCAATTTACCCCAAGTTATTTTTTCATTGGGTACAGCTCCTGAATAGGATCCATAAGAAGTAGTGGAATCACTAATTTGACAGAAATAACTCCAAAAAGGTGTGTCGGTTTGTTCCATATCCTGATAGAGCATCGGCACTACACAGATCGGAAAATCTCCAGCGATACCTCCTCCAATTTGAAAGAATCCTACTCCCTTTGAGGAATTATCAGTATACCACTTTGCAAGCTCAGTCATATACTCAATACCACTTTTAACCAAGTCTGCTTTGAGTTCCCCTTTTAAGACATAAGAAGCAAAGATATTACCCATGGTAGAGTCCTCCCAACCGGGAACTACCATTGGCAAATTCTTTTCAGCAGCAGCGTACATCCAAGAATCCTTTAAGTCGATTTCATAATACTCTTCCAATACTCCAGAGAGGAGTAATTGATACATATACTCGTGTGGAAAATAGCGCTTTCCTTCTTCTTGAGCCTTCTTCCAAAGCTTTTCAACATGCTGTTGTAATCTCCTAAAAGCTTCTTCTTCAGGGATACAGGTATCAGTCACTCTGTTGAGTCCTTGTTCCAATAGTTCCCACTCCTGCTCAGGAGTGAGGTCTCTGTAATTTGGAACTCTTTTATAGTGAGAATGAGCCACTAAGTTCATGATATCTTCCTCTAAATTCGCACCAGTACACGAGATAAAATGCACCTTGTCTCGACGAATCATCTCTGCAAAAATCTTTCCGAGCTCTGCAGTACTCATGGCCCCGGCTAGTGAGACCAACATCTTAGATCCTTGGTTTAATTGATCTTCATAAGCCTTTGCTGCATCGACGAGACTCGCTGCGTTGAAATGCAAAAAGTATTTTTCTATAAACGATCCTATAGTTCCTTTATTCATCAGTTTGGTTTTTAAATTTATAAGACAACATTTTGTAATAGAGTTTAGCCGCCAAGAAGTCTGATGGCTTTGAAGTTGAATTGGGACAGAGTTCTACAATATCAAATCCCACAACATTCTTTTCTTCAAACACTTCCTTTAAAAAGGAAAGGGTTTCATACCAGAGGAGTCCCCCTGGTTCTGGGGTCCCTGTAGCTGGTAGTACAGAGGGGTCAAATGCATCTAAATCAAAAGTGATAAATACATTATCCCCTAATTGATCCAATACCTTATCACTCCAGTAATCATCTTCAGCCATCTGATGTGCAAAAAAGACCTTATCTGGATTCATAATCGATGTTTCAATTACATCCATGGAACGAATACCCACCTGAACTAGATTAGTGCTTTGGTTGGCCTCGTAAACGGCACAGGCATGGTTACAAGCAGTTCCATCGTAAGAGGGTCTTAGATCTGCATGTGCATCGATGTGAAGAACGGTCAAATCTTCAAAACACTCATTAAAAGCTCTGATGCTTCCAATTGATATCGAGTGTTCTCCTCCGAAGAGCGTAACAAACTTCTTCTTCTTTATATAGGATTTTGTGATCCTGTGTACCGCATCAACCATGGCTTCGGGAGAAGTGTTTTCGACAATAGGATCCGCTAAATACACTCCCTGTTTATAGACTTCAGTTTGAGTTTCAATGTCATAGAGCTCCATATTTTCAGAAGCCTCTAAAAAAGCATCGGGTCCCTTGTCGGCACCTTTGCCCCAGGTACTGGTTCCATCGTATGGGACTGGAATCAAAACGATGTTCGATGATTCTAGATGAGCGTACTGCTCATCGATACCTGCATAGGTTTTAGTTGTTTTCATAGCCTAAAATAGCAAGCATTTCACTTGCTTCTTGTTGGGATTTAAAAAGTGTTGTTTTAAGTTCATTGTGTTCATCTATATCGATGAGTATATGTTTCGGTGAGGGTATTAAACAGTGTTGTAAGCCTCCATAGCCACCGATGGTCTCTTGATAGGCTCCTGTATTAAAAAATCCTATATACAAGGGTTTTTCCTGATGGTATTTAGGGAGGTAAATCGCATTGATATGCTGTTCTGAATTGTAATAATCATCTGAATCACAGGTGAGCCCACCTAACAATACACGCTCATAAGAATCATTCCAACGATTGATAGGAAGCATTATAAATCGCTTGTTGATCGCCCAGGTATCTGGAAGTGTAGTGATAAAGGAAGAGTTGATCATATTCCATTTTTCACGATCGTTTTGTTGTTTTTGGTAGAGCACCTCATAGATAGCTCCTCCACTTTCACCAACAGTAAAACTTCCAAACTCTGTAAAAATATGTGGCATATCCACCCCTGCTTCTTCACAAGCCAGCTTTATTTGGTTGACAATTTCGTCCACCATATACTCGTAATCGTAATCAAACACCAATGAAGTCTTAATTGGAAAACCTCCTCCTATATTGAGAGAATCCAAACTTGGACAAACTTTCTTGAGCTTGACATAAACTTTTAAACACTTATTGAGCTCGTTCCAATAATAGGCATTGTCCTTGATGCCTGTATTGATGAAAAAGTGAAGCATTTTAAGCTTTACTTTTGGATTGTTTTCAATTTGATCTTGATAGAATGGAATGATGTTTTTATATCCGATTCCCAATCTTGAAGTATAAAATTCAAATTTAGGCTCCTCTTCTGAAGCAATTCTAATCCCTACTTCAAAAGCATCCTCGATTCCCTCTTCTAAAAGAGATAACTCTTCGTAATTATCGATGATGGGAATACAGTTCTGATGGCCCTGGTTGATCAGTCTAGAAATATTTTCAATATACTGTGCTCTCTTAAAACCGTTGCAAAGCACAAAAGTATCTTCTTTGATACTCCCCTCTTTCTTGAGCTCTTCAATAATATTGATATCAAAAGCTGAAGAAGTCTCTATGTGAATGTCATTTTTAAGAGCCTCATTTAAAACGTGTTTAAAATGAGAACTCTTCGTACAATAGGAGTAATAATAGTTTCCGGGATAATTATGTTTATCCATCGCAGTCTTAAACCACTGCTGAGCCCTAGATATATTCTGAGATATTTTAGGTAGATAGGTGAACTTTAGTGGTGCCCCGTATTGCGCCACTAAAGCATTGAGATCGACTGAGTGAAATAATAACTCATCGTCTCTAAGTGAGAATTCCTCTTGAGGAAAATAATAAGTTTGATCGATTAGATCTCTATAGCGAATATGCATGATGATAAATTTTAAAATGAAAAAGAGTATCCAAATGGATAGAATAAACCACTAAAAAATTTATCTACTAGATATTGATTTGTCTTTGAGTTGTAGGTGCAAAAGCGTATTTGTACTGTGGGAGTACAATAGGAGAATTAGCTATTGAAGTAAGCTTTAAATATTGGTTACCTATCTCATAGGCTGCGCATGAGAAATACTTCAAATTTAACTTGCGCCCAAACATTGAAACAGCGTTCATGGTGTTCAGCAAATTGGCTGCAAAAGAAAACAATTATTTCTTATCTGCAACATTTTTTGTGAATTCAAATTACAAAAAATTTAAAAAGTAGTATATATCCCTATTTTTTTAGTCCTAAACACTTGACTTATTGACTATTATATGCTACATTAGACCTCCTTTAACTAACCAACAACCAATAGAATCACTTTGAATTTAGCATTAAAATCGATCAATTCAGTAAACAGAGCTCCTAGATTAGCTTCTGAATTTGAACATTTGAATGTAAAAAAATTCATTTCTTTTTACTGTCAACTCAAAAAGTTAAAAGAGCGCAGATCCGAATACCGTATCAAGTATGTGATCAATAAAACCTATCCCAACTTATCTTCTTATTCCCTGATGGATATCGATGCCTTTATCAATGGGCAGTTTTTAAACTCCTCTTTGTCCTAGTAGTTATTTTAGAGTAGAGCACTAAGGGAAGAATCAACATCGAAAAAGCGTAAAACACATCTTCAATAGGGACTGTACCTATTCGAATTCCTAAATTTTCAGTTGAATTATACCAGACAATAGGTTCGTCGATCAATGAACCTGTGAGTAATCCATTTACCAAAAAGAAGGGTATGAGGATTATTAAAAATGAAGGGATAAATTTCTTGAGAATTCCTCGGTAGTAATAAAGTGCAAAGAAATAGCAGCTAATAAAAACCAATGCATTGATGGAGGTATACCAGCGGTCGATATTTAGCAAGCCAATTATACAGACCACTAGAACTATGAAGCTGCTTAGCGTATTTAAGAGTTTATCGCTAATTCTAAAAGGTCGAAGCCAGCCAAATCGATCTAATTGTAAGTGCAAAAATAAGGAGGCGTAGGGAATACACAGAAAGAATAACCACTCTTCTATAGGCAAACCAAACAAACCAAAACCTAAAGTGTAAGAATCACTAAATCCCCACACCCCCATATCTGCAAATATAAAATCCCAAATAATGAATGCTTTCCCACTGATCGCAATTGCCAATAAAAATGCTCGGTGATTCTTGTAAAACTGAATCTTCGGATGATAAGAGGCAATCAAGGGTATTGAAATCGTCGCTATATTGATCAGTAGGTATAAATAATTCATAGTAGATTGTAGTATGTGATTGTATTGTTTATTTTACTTTATAATATTTTCTCGGCACCCACAGCAGTCCAAAACACTCGCCCTTTTCTTTTCCTAAATGTTTGTGGTGCACCTTGTGCGCTTTTCGAATTCCTTTTCCGTAAGCCGATTCCGTTTTAGAAAACCACTTGAGTCTTCTGTGAATAAACACATCGTGAACTAAAAAATAAGTAAGTCCATAGAGGAATATTCCCAAACCTATGGAAAGACCGTATTGGAAATAGTCGTACTTCCAAAGAGCAATATTGATCATACTCACTAAGGCGTAAAAGAGAAAAAAGCGATCGTTCTTTTCAAATACTGCATCTTTATCTCTGTGGTGGTGATCTTTGTGCCAGGACCACAAGAAGCCGTGCATAATGTATTTATGTGTAGCCCAAGCTGCAACTTCCATCAGCAAGAACACCGCAATAGTCAGTAATACATAGGTAATCATCATTGAATAAGCTTTAATTGATAATCCAGATAACTTTTACCCAAGAGCATAAATTTAACTGCATTGGGAACTCTAATTCTAGAATGGGTTATTTTTTCAGCCGGTGTTGCCGCTATTTTCTCCAATAACTTTAAATAGTATTTATAGGCGACGTAAACTCCTAATCGAGCTTCTAGAGGTAATTGTTTAATCCCGATATAAGCCTGGTTAAAGTCTGCTCTAATTTCATCGATCAGTCGTTGCTTGTCCGTTTCTGAAAGTTGCTCTACGGAGGTGTTTGGAAAATATGATCTACCAAGGTTTTCATAATCCTGCTGTAGATCTCTTAAAAAATTGACCTTCTGAAAAGCAGAACCGAGCTTCTGAGCATAGGGTTTTAAGGCATCAAAGCTGTCCTGATCTCCTTTTACAAAGACCTTGAGACACATCAATCCTACTACATCAGCAGATCCGTATATATACTGCTCATAGGAGGCTACATCCTTGTAATTGTGAATATCTAAATCCGCTTTCATACTCCTCATAAAAGCATCGATATATTCAATATCTATCTGATAATCGTGAACCGTTTGTTGAAAAGCGTTTAAGACAGGATTTAAACTGATTTTAAAATCCAAGGCGTGATAGAGTTGTAATTCAAAATCTTCTATGAGTTCTCGTTTGTCGTATTGATGAAAAGAATCTACAATTTCATCGACCAAACGAACAAAGCCATAGATATTGTAAATGTCTTGTCTAATAGTTGGACTCAATAATTTGGTAGCTGAAGAAAAAGAAGTACTGTACTTCTTGGTGATGGAAACAGCTAAGTCTTTAGAGATATCATCAAAATAAGTTTTCATAAGGCAGCGGCTATTGAATAGGTTTTTTTAATTGTTTTTAGGGGATGGTATTTCTGAACTAACTCAGCGACTAATTTTCCAGAAATGAGCGAAGGTGGAACTCCAGGACCTGGAACAGTCAGCTGACCCGTAAAAAACATTCCCGATAATTTTTTCGATTTTAATTTTGGGCGAAGCGCAGCAGTCTGGAACAAGGTATTAGCCATCCCATAGGCATTGCCTTTATAGGAATTGTACTCCTTTACAAAATCACTGATGGTAAATTGCTTTTTAAATACGATAGAATCTCTAATAGAAGTTCCACATTGAGCTTCTAAACGGTCCATTACCTGGTCAAAATAAACATCGATCATTTCTTGGTCATCTTTCATACCGGGAGCAAGAGGGATTAGGATTACCCCAGCCTCTTTCCCCTTTGGAGCGATGGTATCATCGTTGATCGATGGAAAACTCGCGTAAAAAAGCGGATCTTTAGGGTAGGAAGGACGATCGTAGATAGCCTCTGCATGTTTTTCAAAATCAGCATCGAAGAACAAAGAGTGATGCGTCATATTAGGTATCTTCTTATCAAATCCTAAATAAAATAAAAGCGCTGAAGGAGCATAGTTCTTAGAGTTCCAATAGGACTTGGAATACTGTCGATATTCCTCCGGTAATAAGGTCTCCGTATGAGCGTAATCTGCTCCACTGACAACCAAATCAAATGGCAGGTATTCGCCGTGAACAAAGAGTCCGTCAACCACTCCCTCATAGGTAGAGATCAGATCGACACTTGCGTAAAATTTAAAATTGACTCCTAAACTAATCGCTAGTTGAAACATCCCCTGAACCACTGAATACATTCCTCCTTTAGGGTACCAGGTTCCCATTCCAAAATCGGCATAATTCATAAAATTGTAAAAGGAGGGAGTATTTGAAGCCTTGGCTCCTAAAAAGAGCGCAGGGAACTCCAACACCTTTCTCAGACGCTAATCTTTGAATTGAGAACGAACATCTTTACTAATAGTAGAAGCAAAGTGATGGAGTTTTTTGAGGGT
>DAIRFL010000078.1:0-8348 GCA_036795105.1 Flavobacteriaceae bacterium
CGATATTTACAAACAACACATCAATAAAGAAGCTGATGAAAAGACCGTTGTAAAAAACGGTAAGACCTTTGGTGTTATTCTCGCAATTGCTGCGATGTTTATCGCTCCTTTAATCGCAAATGCCGGAAACTTATTCGATTATCTTCAAGAAGTAAATGGAATTTATTCCATTCCTATCTTAACGATTATTTTAGTGGGTTATACAACCAAAAGAGTTCCAGCAATTGCTGCAAAAGTTGGATTGATTTCAGGATCAGTTCTGTATATTATCAGTCAATTTATTCTTCAGCCAAGATTTGAAAACTACCCTCATTATATAGATGTTATGGCAATTTTATTCGTGCTAAACGTCATTATAATGTTAGCGATTGGAAAATTCTGGCCAAGAGATACAGACTATGTACAAGAGTACACTAAGCAGGTAGACATCACTCCTTATTCCAAGGTTAAACAAGTTGGACTTGGCATCTGTGCTGTAGTGATATTCATTTACTGGTACTTTGCTTAACATACTTTAACAGGACCTTAAAACAAATGGGCTGTGAGATTTTATATCTTTACAGCCCATTTACTTATATGAAGAGACTAATTTATACACTAATTGCTCTGATGTGCTTTGCGATGAGCTATGGCCAAGAAGACACTGGTAAACCCATCCCTATTGAGAGTGGAAAAGGTTCTAACAGTGGTATGCCTAAAATTAGTCCACTCTTAAAAAACAAAAAGAACCCCTTAGAATACAAGAAAGAATTCAAGATTGAACTCGAGCCTCAAAAGCGTAAGATCAATATGCTTCCCAATAATAAGTTAGTGCAAGCTGGAGCTTACTTTGATTTTGATCCAAAGGTTGGTCCTAGAGAAAATGAGGTTGATAAGGAGATTTTTGGCGATATGTTTCTAGGGAATGTCAAAGTCTATGACAAATTCATCGGGGTGGTTTGTAGAGATCACCAAATAGTCGATGGTGATCGCGTTAAAATACTTCACAATGGTAAAGTCGTACACGAAAACTTTTATCTATCAGGAGCCTATAAAGGAGTTAATATCGATTTAGTTAAGGGCTATAATACTATTGAGTTCTTAGCGCTTAATCAAGGGAGTTCTGGACCTAACACAGCAGAGTTAGGTATCTATGATTCCAAGGGCAACCTCCTTAAAGAAGGGGTATGGAATTTATCTACCGGTTCCAAAGGAATGCTCGTTGTAATCCGCGAGTAATTAGTTCCCTGGATGATAGGTTTTCTGAGCGTCTTTTAAAACATCTTCTTTGTAAAAGAGCACCTCTTTAAACTCACCCTTGCGATACAACTGTTCTTGATCTGAAAAGTGCTTTGATTTTGGATCACCACTCTGACCACCAGCTAGTAAACTTTTAGCTTTTAATCGCTCTCCAAATTCAACAACCGCAACAAATGAGTTTCCTCTAGTTCCGTAGATCTTCTTAGTGTTATTACTGTATCGAGCACCATAAGCAGCAAGAGCTCCCCAGCGACCAGATGCCCAACCGATTGGAATACTTGGTAGATCATCATTAAAAGCCTGTCTAGTAGCCCCATCGATACGCTGATAACGATTAATCTCACCCCAAGGAGTTTTCCAGCTTCCAAAATCAGACTCTAGGACTTCAATCGCTTGAGTAAAGAGTTCTACTTTTAACTCATCATCAGCTCCATTACCCATATACTGTAGAAATTCCATAAAACTCATTCTTGAAGGACGTTTAACCTCTTTCATAATTTGAATTCCGTAATAACGAGCTAGGCTCATCGCTACACTTTCTTCAGAGGTTCTAAAATCCCAATCTTTAAGTACTTGAGCAGCTTCTCTGAGGTTTTGATCAGTATTCTTAGAAGATTCTACAGCAGTGACCAAACCTGGAATCATATCTGCAAAAGCAGGAAGATAGGTGTCGTATGCCAATTCAATTAAACCATCTAAATCAATTTTATCCATTTTAGACAATAATCCAATGGCATGAACTCCTCTGTGATTTTCAGGGGCAGTTGCCATATAGTAGGGATACTCCTCTTCTTTAGGACTGTACTCAAGAGCTGCTGTAAATGGAGTAGAATTACAGTTTTGCAACCAGCCATTTGCTGGGTTGAGCAGCATAATTGTTTCATCTACCTCATGAGCTCCCTGCCAATCCGTAGCAGAAGTTGAACCGTCCACAGGCTGAGAATAATCGTAAGAAATATCCCTTTTAGGAACAAAATTACCGTGGAAATAGGCAATGTTCCCTTCGCTATCTGCATAGACGGTATTGTTTGAGGAGTTTGTTCTAATCTCCATCATTTCTCTAAACCCCTTATAGCCCTCTTGCTTGGTTCGAATAAACGATTGTTCGAGTGCATTGACAGGATCCCATAGCATGGCCGTTGCAGTCCACTTCCCATCTTCCATCCCTGTAATAGGACCGTGATGGGTTCTGTAGATTGGAAAATTTTTAATTTTTTGAGCTCCTTCTTTAGAAGTATAAGCGAGTTTTATAGTGTCCGTTTGAACAGCTCTTAGTTCCTGGTCGTACTTATAAAACAAGGAGTCTCCTTTTTTAACAATGGATTCTTTGTAAAGGTCCATCACATCGGTATAGGTAGAGGTGTGCATCCAACCTGTATCTTCATTAAAGCCTTGGTATACAAAAAACTGTCCCCAGGTTACCGCTCCATAGGCATTTAATCCCTGTTTACTCACCACGTGAACCTCAGGTCTAAAAAAGAAAGAGGTATGTGGATTAATCAATAGAAGAGCGTTTCCAGAAACTGTATGGGATCCAGCGATGGCTATTCCATTGGATCCAGCTGGCTCTTCAAATTCCTTTTCCTTTTGAATTAAGGCTACCTCCTGGGATGACAAAGGCATTCCCTTTTCGTAAAACGATTTTATTTTTCGAGTGGATACTCGTTCGATATCTCCTCCGATGGATCCTTCTGAGAAATACATCGGCATCCATGGCTCAAATCGAGTCAGTAATTTTGGCTGAACCTCTGGATGAGTGTGTAGGTAATAATTAATTCCACCTGCAAAAGCATCGCAGAGCTCTTGAAGCCATTTAGGAGCTGAATTATAGGCCTCTATTGCTTCCTCTTCGGTCATAAAGAGTTTAGCTCTGAGATCTGAATACAAAGCCTCTTCCCCTTCTACTTCAGCTAGACGACCTGTAGCCCAGATATAGTTCTCTTCTACTCTATTAAAATCGTCTTCACATTGAGCGTATAGCAATCCAAATACTGCATCGGCATCTGTTTCTCCATAGATATGTGGAACACCATAGGAATCGCGAATAATTTCAATGTTTTTGGCTTGTGTTTCCCACTCTTGAACTTCAGTCAGTTCAGATGTTTGACAGGAAATGAGAGCAAGGGTAAATAATACAGAAAATAAATACTTCATGAGGGTTAAATTTTCTCTAAGATAAGAAATTCAACCAAAGAAATCGAAGCTAAACTGCAGTGACTGTTTCTATTTGAGGAGCGTGTTTCTTAATGGTCATTTCCACTCCTGATTTAAGGGTCATCTGATTGATGGAACAACCATCACAAGCTCCAGTAAAAGAAACTTTTACGTGCAAATCATCGATGATTTCCACTAAATCGATATCTCCTCCATCGGATTGAAGGAAAGGCCTGATTTCCTCAAGAGCCTTTTCAACTTTTAATTTTACTTCTTCAGAACTCATACTTATTTTGTTGAACAACCAGCCATGGTTGTAATCTTAATAGCCTCTGTCGCTGGCAATTCTTCGTTTCTCTTTACTAACTCAGATACCATATTTTTGGTCAACTGATCAAATGCCTCATTCAATACTTCATTTTCTTGAAGCGCAGCAGGTCTACCGACGTCTCCAGCTTCTCGAATTGATTGAACAAGCGGTAACTCTCCTAAGAAAGGCACCTCTAAATTCTCACTTAAATTCTTAGCACCCTCTTTACCAAATATATAATATTTATTGTTAGGGAGTTCTTCGGGAGTAAAATAGGCCATATTCTCTATGATTCCCAATACTGGAACTTGAATTGATTCTTGTCTAAACATCGCAATTCCTTTACGCGCATCCGCAAGAGCTACTTCTTGAGGAGTACTCACTACCACCGCTCCTGTTATTGGGAGTGCCTGCATAATACTCAAGTGAATATCTCCAGTTCCCGGAGGTAAATCGATTAACAAAAAGTCTAATTCACCCCAATGGGCGTCAAAAATCAATTGATTGAGCGCCTTTGATGCCATGGCTCCTCTCCAAATTACCGCTTGATTAGGTTCTGTAAAGAATCCAAGGGACAACATTTTAACCCCATAAGCGTCCACAGGCACCATCTTGGACTTTCCTTCCACAGTTACTGCAAGTGGTTTATGACCCACCACATCAAACATAGTAGGCATGGATGGCCCGTATAGATCGGCATCTAATACCCCAACCTTAAAACCTTTTTGTTGCAGACTAACTGCAAGGTTTGCAGTTACCGTAGACTTCCCTACTCCACCTTTTCCAGAGGCAACAGCGATGATATTTTGAATCCCTTCTATAGGTTGACCCTTGATGAGGTTTGGCTTAGGTGCTGAAGCTTTTTCACTCACCTTTACATTCACCTGTACCTTAGCCTTTTGATAAACCTCCTCGTGAATAATCTTCATGATTTCAACTTCGGTTTTCTTCTTGGCTTGTAAACTTGGGTTGTCAATTTCTACATCAACAACAACTTCGTCTCCAAAAATCACAACATTTTTAACCGATCCACTTTCAATCAAATTTGTTCCTGCACCAGGAGCTGAAATAAGTTCGAGAGCCTTGAGAATATCTTTTTTGCTAAGAGTCATTTTAATGAGATTAAATTTAAATAAATAAGAGTGTAAAGATACTGTAATGAGATGAATTAAGGAAGCTATAAGTCCAAATTCGGATCCCAAAAAACTGCCTTAAAATCCTGTACTTGAGAATCGATTACTTCGACTCCTTCACTCTCTAAGAGTTGCTGCATCAGATTGGTTCCTTCGAAGTGGTGTTTCCCACTAAGGAGTCCATTTCTGTTGACTACACGATGTGCTGGAACGTCTTCAAGTCCATGGGATGCATTCATGGCCCAACCTACCATTCGAGCTGAAGATTTAGCTCCTAAATACTGCGCAATGGCTCCATAAGAAGTGACTCTGCCGTAGGGTATCTTTCTACAGACCTCATAGACTCTTTGAAAAAAACCAGTAGTATTTTTTTTCATTTAACGGTAGTATAATCGAATCACAGTGATCATTACCAAAATGATCATTAATGCAGAAAGCATATAATTGAGACGCTTGCTAAAACGGTGTTTTTCTATTTTTACATTTTTAAAATATCGAGCGTAAAAAAGTAAAACAGCAGCTGTCCCAAGACTCGCTCCTAAGATAAAAACAGTAGTGTCAATCGGATTAAATTCAATCCAACCAGAAGATCGCCACATGGCATTAATCCCTGAATAATAAGGTATTGCCAACATATTTAAACTCGCGAGAATAAGCCCTTTTAAAAAATCGTTGCGTTTTTTATCAGAGACTATTTTAGTTCGTTCATCTTTTACCTTTTTAGCACTAGCGTAAAAATAGACACTGAGAATGGCAAAGATTCCGATTGCAATTTTCATCAACAAATCAATCACCTCAGGGTGATTGTAGAGGTATTTTGAAACCTGAACTCCAATAAAGGACTGAATCAAAATAATCAAACAAACACCTAGCGTAAACAGATAGGCATTCTTCTTACCCTTACTCACTCTGATCTTAAGAGCCGTTAAATTGAGCATACCAGGAGGCATGGTTCCTAAAAAAGCTGCTGAAAATGTGATAAAAAATAAGGTGCTATAATACTCCATACTAGGGTTTAAATCTCATATAAGTGATTGGTTTTCCCTGTTCAAGATACTGCTTTTCGTAGAAAGTTTGGATATCTAACACCTCAGAAGGTGCACCTTCGTTTTTATAGACATTGTGATTAGCGTACTGCACCTCTAATCCAAGACCGTGACAAAGCCCTAAGGTATAGCCGTGCATAAACTCAGAATCGGTCTTTAAATGAACTACTCCACTGTCATTTAGAATACTTCTATAGCGTTCTATAAACACCTCATTGGTCATACGGTGTTTGGTTCGCTTGTATTTAATTTGAGGGTCTGGAAAAGTGATCCAAATTTCAGATACTTCTTTTGCACTAAAGAGATGATCGACGAGTTCTATTTGAGTTCGAACAAAATACACATTGCTAAGCCCTTCTTCAATAGCGGTCTTGGCTCCTCTCCAAAAACGAGCTCCTTTGATATCAATTCCAATATAATTGACATTGGGATTTAAACGAGCAAGTCCAATCGTATATTCTCCTTTTCCACATCCTAGTTCCAAAACAATGGGATTGTCATTCCCAAATTTTGCATTCCAATTTCCCTTGAGTTCAAGGCTATCACTAACAACTTCTTCTCTAGAAGGCTGAATGACATTTGAAAAAGTTTCGTTTTCTTTAAATCGCTTTAGTTTATTCTTACTCCCCATTGAGTTCTTTATCATTAGATTTTTGCAAAGTAAAGGAAAATTCAGAACCTATGTCCTTTGTACTCTCAACAAAAATCTTCTGATCGTGAGCCTCAATAATGTGCTTTACAATGGATAACCCTAAACCTGAACCTCCTTGTTTGCGATTTCCGCTTTTGTCAACTCTAAAGAAGCGCTCAAAAAGTCTCGGTAGGTCTTCTTTAGGAATTCCCTCTCCATTATCGGTAACACGAACTGCAATTTTATTCTTAGTTATACTTTGAATTCCTACCTCCACAGTTCCGTCCACTGAACCGTATTTTATGGCGTTATCTACTAGATTTGTAACTACCTGACGAATTTTTTCAGGGTCTGCTTTAACCAATACTGCTTTTTTATACTCCTTGTCAAAGGTAAGTGTGATTTTCTTTTTAGCAGCTCTCATTTCCATCATTTCGAAGACCGCTTCAACAACTTGAACAATATTAAAAACTTCGGGTTCTAATTGAAGCTCTCCCATTTCAAGCTTGGTAATTAAATCTAAATCTTTGATAATATAGGTAAGTCGATCAGCTGCCTTTGATGCTCTTTTAAGGTATTTATCCCTGAGTGCTTCATTTTCTGCTGCTCCGTCTAATAGCGTATCGATATACCCCTGAATAGTAAACAATGGAGTCTTTAACTCATGAGAAACATTTCCTATGAATTCTCTTCTAAAATCATCCCTTCCCTTTAAACTCTCCAATTCAATTTTCTTATTGATGGCATAGGTTTCAATCTCTTCAGTTAAGGATTTGACATTGGTAGTAATAGTCTCTTTATTGACAGGACTCGATTCTAAGAGTTTTAAAGTGTCTCTCAAATGTTTGATGCTTCTGTAAATCACTCGTTCAATTCTGAACTGAATTACCCCAAAGGAGACTATAAAGCAAATCGAAAAATACAGCAGTGAAAATCCAATATCAAAACTACCCTGATCAATTAAAAAGAGGCTTGTGATCATACTCAAAAGAACTGAGATTGCCAATGAGGTTAGCAGGGCAAACTTATAGGATTTTTTTTCTTTTGGTTTCATTATTTCTCAACAAACTTATATCCAACTCCTTTGACGGTCTTAAAACGTTTGTCTCCTATCTTTTCTCGAAGCTTACGAATGTGCACATCTATGGTACGTCCTCCAACAACTACATCATTTCCCCAAACGTGATTGAGAATTGCTTCTCTAGTGAATACTTTATTTGGTTTTGAAGCTAACAAGGCCAAAAGTTCAAATTCTTTTCTCGGAAGATTAATCACCTTTCCTTTTAACTTCACTTCGTATTGTTCTCTATCTATTTCTAGATTATTAACTTGTATACTATCCTTAGTTTGTTCTTCCGTTTTATCGGACGAATTAAATCTTCTCAACAGTGATTTCACTTTACTGACAAGCACCTTTGGTTTGATGGGTTTGGTGATATAATCATCAGCTCCAGCTTCAAATCCAGCCATCTGTGAATAATCTTCTCCTCTAGCTGTAAAAAAAGCAATGATTGTTTGATCTAATTCAGGAATCGCTCTTAACTTTTCACAAGTTTCTATACCGTCCATCCCTGGCATCATTACATCTAAAATAATTAAATGAGGATGCTGTTCTTTTGCCATTGCAATTCCATCAATTCCATTGCTAGCCGTATAGACATCATATCCAGCAGATTCTAAATTGTAGGATACAATTTCAAGAATATCAGATTCGTCATCTACAATTAATACCTTCATTAATTTAAAATTATCGTTAAAATAATGAGTCAAATTTAGTGATTAATAAGCATATAAGGCTTTTAATACAAAATCATAAACTTAAATTAACTTAAAGG
>DAIRFL010000079.1:0-8347 GCA_036795105.1 Flavobacteriaceae bacterium
CGGTAGCGCAAGATGCCTTGCTCTCCATCTAAAAAGGTAATTCCACTTTCACAGGATCCTGTATTTTTATATCCTGGATCGATCGTGATCATACCTGATTGCGATCTGAGGGTTTTAATGTCTATTGCTAGTTCGTTTTCGCTTCCTTCTATGACAGGAAACTCATATGATGTTCCTTGGTATTCTAATGTAGCTTTATCTTTCATTGAGATTGTGTGGATTAAGGGGAAAACAAAATTAATAAAAAGAGTGCACTAAAGCAATCCTTATACAATGATAATCACTGTCACAGAAGAAGAAAATGATAAAAATCACAAAAAAAGGCACTTTTATTAGAAGTGCCTTTTAAATATCGGTATTAAAGTGGTTCTTAGTTCACTTTAAAAGCGTCGAGTTGTGGAAAATAAGCTGTTGAACCTAATTCTTCCTCGATGCGTAATAATTGATTGTATTTAGCCATACGATCTGATCTTGAAGCCGAACCAGTTTTGATTTGACCACAGTTTAAGGCAACTGCTAAATCAGCGATGGTATTGTCTTCAGTTTCTCCAGAACGGTGTGACATTACTGATGTATATCCAGCATTTTTAGCCATATTAACCGCAGCAATCGTCTCAGTCAATGATCCAATCTGATTTACCTTGATCAAGATAGAGTTTGCAATTCCGTTTTGAATCCCTTTAGATAAACGCTCAACATTAGTAACGTATAAATCATCACCGACTAATTGAACTTTATCCCCAACTTTTTCTGTAAGAGATTTCCATCCGTCCCAGTCGTTTTCATCCATACCGTCTTCGATAGAAATGATAGGGTACTTCGCACAAAGTTCCGCTAAGTACTGCGCTTGTTCTTCAGAGGTGCGAACAGCTCCTTTATCTCCTTCGAACTTCGTATAATCGTATTTTCCGTCAACGTAGAATTCAGCAGAAGCACAATCTAAAGCGATCATTACTTCATCTCCGAATTTATAACCAGCGTTGGTTACAGCTTTTTCAATTGTTTCGATTGCATCTTCAGTCCCGTCTAAAGTTGGAGCAAAACCTCCTTCATCTCCAACAGCTGTAGAAAGATTACGATCGTGTAATACTTTTTTAAGGTGGTGGAAGATTTCAGTACCCATTTGCATTGCATGAGTAAATGAAGAAGCCTTTACAGGCATTACCATAAACTCTTGAAATGCGATCGGTGCATCTGAGTGAGATCCACCATTGATAATATTCATCATTGGAACAGGTAAGGTGTTGGCACTAACTCCACCTACATAACGATATAATGGCATTCCTAATTCTTCAGCTGCAGCTTTTGCAACAGCAAGAGAAACCCCTAAAATAGCATTTGCTCCTAATTTTGCTTTGTTTGGAGTACCGTCTAATTCGATCATTGCCGCATCGATAGCGTTTTGTTCAAAAACAGACATTCCTAATAATTCCTCAGCAATCACAGTATTTACATTTTCAACTGCTTTGAGAACTCCTTTTCCCATATAGGTGTTTCCACCGTCTCTAAGTTCATGTGCTTCATGCTCTCCAGTAGAAGCTCCCGAAGGAACTGCTGCACGTCCTAATGATCCGTTTTCAGTAAATACATCTACCTCAACTGTTGGATTCCCTCTAGAATCTAAAATTTGTCTTGCGTGTACGCTTACGATAATACTCATAATGCTATGTGTTATAAATTATTTTTTTGCAAATATATGAAAGCAAACGCTTTCAAATTATGACTTAAGTCCTATTCAATAGTTTTTTAAAATTTTGACAATCAATTCTACTTGTATTGTATTATTAACAATAAATAGCCTAATGATTGCGAATAACTAATTCATCAATTTAAAGAAATCGTCAAATAAATAGTTAGCGTCGTTTGGTCCAGGACTAGCCTCTGGGTGATACTGAACTGAAAAGACATCCTTGCCCTTCATTTTAATTCCCATCACCGTATCATCGTTTAGATGAACGTGAGTGAGTTCCAAATTAGGATTGGCCTCTAACTCCTCTCTATTAACCGCAAAACCGTGGTTTTGTGAGGTAATCTCTCCTTTTCCTGTAGCTAAATTCTTTACAGGGTGGTTGATCCCTCTATGCCCATTGTGCATTTTATAAGTCGATATTCCATTTGCCAAGGCAATTACTTGGTGACCCAAACAAATACCAAAGGTTGGTGTTCCACTTTCAATCATTCCCTTCGCACATTCGATCGATTCAGATAATGGTTCTGGATCACCAGGGCCATTTGAAATAAAGTAAGCATTTGCATTAAATGCTTCTAATTCAGAAAACGGCGTATTGTACGGGAATACTTTTACATAGGCTCCTCGTTTAGCGAAGTTTCTCAGAATGTTTTTCTTGATTCCGATATCTAAAGCCGCAATCTTAATCGGTGCATCTTCTTCTCCATAAAAGTACGGTTCCTTAGTTGAAACTTTAGAAGCGAGCTCCAATCCTTTCATCGATGGAAAAGCTGCTAATTCTTTAGCAATAGCATCTAAATTATCAACGTCAGTAGTAATTACTGCATTCATCGCTCCATGATCTCTGATATAACTTACAAGCGCTCTGGTATCCACATCTGAGATCGCGAATAAATTACTTTTATTTAAGAACTCTTCAAGGGATTCCTGAGCTAAATCTCTTGAAAAGGTATAAGAAAAATTCTTACAGATTAATCCAGCAATTTTTACACTATCAGATTCGGTATCAACTTCAGTAGCTCCGTAGTTTCCAATATGAGCATTGGTAGTAACCATGAGTTGTCCAAAATAAGACGGATCGGTAAAAATTTCTTGGTATCCAGTCATACCGGTGTTAAAACAAACTTCACCAAATGAAGTTCCTTCCTTTCCTCCTACGGCTTTACCGTGAAAAATAGTCCCATCTGCGAGGAGAATCAAAGCTGGTTTTCTAGTTGTATATTTCATATATCAAGTATTACTATTCACAAAAAAACAAAAAAAAAGGATAAGCAAAACACTTATCCTTAATTCTATTTTAAAAACAAATTAACATTATTGTTTGTCATTTGCTTCATCTTCTTTTACATCTTCAGCTGGAGCTTCAGCAGGTGCTTCAGCAACAGTTTCTTCAGCAGCTGCTTCTACTGGAGCTTCAGTAGTTTCTTCTGCTACAACTTCAGGAGCTGCAGGAGCCGTTGATTTCTTTCTTCTACGCGTTTTCTTAGCCTTAGGCTTATCCGCGTTGTACAATTCGTTAAAGTCTACAAGCTCGATCATCGCCATATCAGCATTATCACCTAAACGGTTTCCTAATTTAATGATACGAGTATATCCTCCTTGACGCTCACCTACTTTTTCAGCAACTGTTCCGAATAACTCAGTAACAGCGTTTTTATCTCTCAATCTTGAGAAAGCGATACGTCTGTTGTGAGAACCCTTTTCAGTAGTCTGGTTGTTTTCAGCTTTAGCCTTAGTAATGATCGGTTCAACAAAAACCTTCAATGCTTTAGCTTTAGCAACCGTAGTGTTGATGCGCTTGTGCTCGATTAACGAACATGCCATATTAGCAAGCATAGCAGTTCTATGTGCTTTCTTTCTTCCTAAATGATTAACTTTTTTACCGTGTCTCATTGTTCTATTTCTTTATCTCAAAGCGGTGCTTTGGGATTTGATTAATCTCTATCTAATTTATATTTTGACAAGTCCATTCCGAAACTCAATCCTTTGTTGATTACTAACTCTTCTAATTCAGTTAATGATTTCTTACCAAAGTTTCTAAACTTCATCAAGTCGTTTTTGTTAAAAGACACTAAGTCGCCTAGGGTATCTACTTCAGCAGCTTTTAAACAGTTTAAAGCTCTTACTGAAAGATCCATGTCCACTAACTTAGTTTTTAACAACTGACGCATATGCAATGATTCTTCATCATAAGTCTCCGTCTGAGCAATTTCATCAGCCTCAAGGGTGATACGCTCATCAGAAAACAACATAAAGTGGTGAATCAATACCTTAGCAGCTTCTGTCAATGCATCTTTTGGATGAATAGATCCGTCAGAAATGATTTCAAAAACAAGCTTCTCGTAATCCGTCTTTTGCTCTACACGATAGTTCTCAATAGAGTACTTAACGTTTTTAATCGGAGTAAAGATTGAATCTACAGCAATCGTACCAAGTGGAGCACCAGATTTTTTGTTTTCCTCAGCAGGAACATACCCACGACCTTTTTCGATAAAGAGGTCCATTGTGAAGTTCACTTCTGATTCCATATTACAAATCACTAAATCAGGATTCAATACTTGAAAACCTGAGATGTGCTTTTGAATATCTCCAGCAGTTAATTGATTCTTTCCGCTAACAGCAACCTGTACTGTTTCGTTTTCTACATCGTCAATCTGTCTCTTAAAACGAACTTGCTTTAAGTTTAAGATGATTTCAGTAACATCTTCTACAACACCAGGTATTACAGAAAACTCGTGTTCAACTTTATCTATGCGTACCGATGAAATAGCGAAACCTTCTAATGCAGAAAGCATCACTCTTCTTAGAGCATTACCAACGGTTAATCCGTATCCAGGTTCTAAAGGACGAAATTCAAATTTCCCTTCAAAATCTGTTGAATTAATCATGATAACCTTATCGGGCTTTTGAAAATTAAATAATGCCATAATAGGATCTTGTGTTGATTATTTAGAGTATAACTCGACGATTAATTGTTCTTTGATGTTCTCTGGAATTTGAAGACGTTCTGGAACAGCTACAAAAGTACCTTCCATTTTTTCTCCATTCCAAGTCATCCATTCGTAAACAGAGCTATTTGAATCGATAGCATCTTTAATCGCTTGAAGCGATTTTGATTTCTCTCTTACTCCAACAACATCACCTGCCTTCAATTGGTAAGAAGGAATATTAACAATCTCTCCATTCACAGTAATGTGACGGTGAGAAACTAATTGTCTAGCACCAGATCTAGATCTAGATACCCCTAAACGGTAAACAACATTGTCCAAACGAGACTCACAAAGTTGAAGTAATACCTCACCTGTAACTCCTTTTGAACGGTTTGCTTTGTCAAATAAGTTTCTGAATTGTTTTTCAAGAATACCGTAAGTGTACTTTGCTTTTTGCTTTTCCATAAGCTGTACAGCGTATTCTGATTGTTTACCACGGCGTCTTGATTGTCCGTGCTGTCCTGGAGCGTAATTTCTTTTTTCTAAAGACTTATCATCTCCAAAGATCGCTTCTCCGAATCTACGAGCGATTTTTGATTTTGGTCCTAAATATCTTGCCATTTTCTAAAATTTTGAAACTGTGATTATGAATTAAGGCTTATCCTTCGATAATCGTAACTACAGCTTCTGTGAATTATAATGCCTTGCGGCCTTAATTAAACTCTTCTTCTTTTTGGTGGTCTACATCCGTTGTGTGGTAATGGAGTAACATCGATAATCTCTGTTACTTCAATTCCTGAATTGTGTAATGATCTGATTGCAGATTCTCTACCGTTTCCAGGTCCCTTAACGTATACTTTTACCTTGCGCAATCCTGCTTCATGAGCAACTTTTGCACAATCTTCTGAAGCTAACTGAGCTGCGTATGGAGTGTTCTTTTTAGAACCTCTAAAGCCCATCTTACCTGCAGATGACCAAGCAATAACATCACCTTTTTTGTTTGTTAAAGAAACAATGATGTTGTTAAATGAAGCAGTAATATGAGCTTCACCAACAGACTCAATGATCACATTGCGTTTTTTTGCTGATTTTGTATTTGTCTTTGCCATTATACTACTTGATTATTAAACTGCTTTTTTCTTGTTTGCAACTGTCTTTCTCTTACCTTTTCTGGTTCTAGAGTTGTTCTTCGTGCGTTGTCCTCTTAAAGGCAACCCTGCTCTGTGACGAATTCCTCTGTAACATCCGATGTCCATCAAACGCTTGATGTTCATCTGAGTTTGAGAACGCAATTCACCTTCAATAGTGTAATTACCAATCGCAGCTCTAATACCTGCAATGTCTTCATCAGCCCAGTCAGACACCTTAATGTCTTCACTAACTTTAGCTTCAGCTAAAATTTCTTTAGCTCTACTTTTACCTACTCCGAAGATATAGGTTAGCGCGATAACGCCTCTTTTGTGTTTGGGTAGATCTACCCCTGCAATTCTTGCCATAATTACCCTTGTCTTTGTTTAAATCTAGGATTCTTTTTGTTAATTACGTACAATCTTCCTTTGCGACGTACTATCTTGCACTCGGCACTTCTTTTCTTAATTGATGCTCTTACTTTCATCCTAATAGTTTCTTAATATCTATATGTAATTCTCGCTTTTGATAAATCGTATGGACTCATTTCAAGCTTTACCTTATCTCCAGGTAATAACTTGATATAGTGCATACGCATTTTTCCTGAAATATGAGCGGTAACTACATGCCCATTTTCCAATTCTACTCGGAACATTGCGTTAGACAATGCTTCGATTATACTTCCATCTTGTTCTATTGCAGCTTGTTTAGCCATACTTATGAAACTTTTCTGTTTTTACCTGATTTCATCAATCCATCGTAATGACGGTTTAATAAATAGGCGTTCACTTGTTGTACTGTATCGATAGCAACACCCACCATAATGAGGAGTGAAGTACCACCGTAAAACAATGCCCAACCAGATTGAACGTCTAATACTTTAACGACAATCGCTGGTAAAACAGCCAACAAAGCTAAGAAAATTGATCCAGGTAACGTAATTAAAGACATAATCTTGTCTAAAAAGTCTCCTGTCTCTTTCCCTGGCTTTATTCCTGGAACAAAACCACCGCTGCGTTTTAAGTCATCTGACATCTTATTGGTCGGTACAGTAATCGCTGTATAGAAATAGGTAAATACAATGATTAAGAACGCAAATAAGATGTTGTAAGCCAATCCGAAGATATCTTGGAATTGAACTTCCATCCATTGACCAACTTCAGTTTGGTTAAATGATCTTCCTAACAATCCTGGTAAAAACATCAATGCTTGAGCAAAGATAATTGGCATTACCCCAGAAGCGTTGAGTTTTAAAGGAATGTATTGTCTAGAACCCATTGCATTTTTATCAACACCTCCAGATGCAGTTCTCCTAGCGTATTGAACTGGTATTTGACGGGTAGCCATCACCAATAAAACAGATGCTAAAATCACCAAGAACCAAAGGATGAGTTCGATAAGAACAAACATTACTCCTCCGTTACCAGTCGAAGTTCTTGAGATAAACTCCTCAACAAATGACCTAGGAAGGTTTGCAATAATACCTACCATAATTAATAGGGAGATACCATTTCCAATTCCCTTATCCGTAATCTTTTCACCCAACCACATTGCAAACACAGTTCCGGTAACTAAGATAACGATTGAAGGAATCATAAAATCGAGTCCTTTTCCTAATACGAAAGCTGAATCAGGAACTCCTAAAGCTCCTAATGAATAGAGGTATGCAGGTGCTTGAACCACACAAATCCCTATTGTTAACCAACGTGTAATTTGATTGATCGTTTTTCTACCGCTCTCACCTTCTTTTTGAAGTTTTTGCAAATAAGGAATAGCGATTCCCATCAATTGCACTACAATAGAAGCAGAGATATAAGGCATAATTCCCAAAGCGAATACAGAAGCATTCGCAAATGCACCTCCTGTAAAGGCGTTGAGGATTCCTAAAATACCTTGATCGGTATTAGAAGACAATTGTGCCAATTGAGTAGTATCAATTCCTGGAAGTACGATTTGTGCTCCAAAACGGTATACTAACAAAAGACCAAGGGTAATTAAGATTCTTCCTCTCAATTCCTCAATCTTCCAAATATTCGATATGATCTCTATAAATTTCTTCATAATAATAGATTATAAACTTATTGCTTCTCCACCTGCTGCTTCAATTGCAGCTTTAGCAGATGCAGTAAATTTATGAGCAGTGACTTTTAAAGCAGCTTTGAGTTCCCCACCACCTAAAATCTTAACTAAATCGTTCTTACCTGCTAATCTATTTTCAATTATTACATTTAAATCAACAGCATCCTTTACAATACCGTTGTCAACCAACAATTGTAAACGATCTAAATTGATTCCCGCGTATTCTTTTCTATTGATGTTCTTGAAACCGAATTTAGGAACACGTCTCTGCAATGGCATCTGACCTCCTTCAAATCCAATTTTCTTTGAATACCCAGATCTAGACTTAGCACCTTTATGCCCACGAGTAGCAGTACCGCCTTTTCCTGATCCTTGACCTCTACCTACTACTTTTCCAGCTTTGTGGACAGCACCTTCGGCAGGTTTTAAATTATTTAGATTCATTACGTTGGTTTATTATTAAGCTTCTTGTGAAGAAACTAAATGTTGAACTTTATTTATAAAAATCAAACAGAAATTT
>DAIRFL010000311.1:0-1276 GCA_036795105.1 Flavobacteriaceae bacterium
AGTAATGGGAGGTGTTAAAAAGTCAGTTGAAATTTCTACATACGATCAGCTTAAATCGTTTTTATTGGGGTGATCTTAGAGCCTTAGTACTGCAATTTTAAAATATTTAAAAGTCTTTGTGAGATTGGTAAAAAAGAATACTATTTTTACATCCGAATTAATCCGCATACCCTCATGAAGACCATACCTTTAAACGACAAACACCAATCTTTAGGAGCTAAAATGGTTCCTTTCGCAGGATATAATATGCCTGTTTCCTACGCTGGAGTAACTGTTGAACATCAAACTGTAAGAGAATCCGTTGGAGTATTTGACGTATCCCATATGGGAGAATTCTTTATCTCAGGACCAAAAGCTTTAGACCTCTTACAAAAAGTGTGTTCTAACGATATCAGCAAATTAGCTATTGGACAGGCACAGTACAATTGCATGCCTAATGAAACTGGTGGAATTGTGGATGATCTCATCGTATACAAAATGGATGAAGATTCCTATATGGCCGTTGTTAACGCATCGAATATCGATAAAGATTTTCAACATATTTCTAAATACAACAGTGAATTTGAAGCTAGCTTAAGCGATCAGTCTGACGATTATGCACTCTTGGCGGTACAGGGTCCAAAGGCGACAGAAGTGTTGCAAAAATTGACCTCTATTGACCTTTCTACAATAAAATTCTATCACTTTGTCGTTGGAGAACTAGCTCAGATAAATGATGTCATCATTTCTGCTACAGGATATACCGGTTCTGGTGGTTTTGAATTGTACTGTAAAAAAGGAGATGCAGAAAAACTCTGGGATGCTGTATTTAAAGCAGGTGAATCCTTCGGAATACAACCCATTGGATTAGCCGCAAGAGACACACTTCGATTAGAAATGGGTTACTGCCTCTACGGCAACGATATAGACGACAACACTTCTCCTTTAGCAGCTGGCTTGGGATGGATTACCAAATTCACAAAAGATTTTGTGAATTCAGAATCCCTAGCTCGAGAAAAAGAAGCGGGCAGCGATAAAAAATTGATCGGTTTCGTATTAGAAGAACGCGGAATTCCAAGAACAGGATATGAAATTGTCGATGGAGATGGAACACTCATTGGCACAGTGACTTCTGGGACCATGTCTCCTTCTCTTTCCAAAGGAATTGGTTTGGGATATGTCTCTGTATCACACGCCAAGGCGGATACTCCAATTTGGATAAAAATAAGAAAGAATCAAGTAGCTGCAAGTGTTACTAAACTACCCTTTTACAAACAATAAAAACAATCAGTATGTC
>DAIRFL010000080.1:0-8338 GCA_036795105.1 Flavobacteriaceae bacterium
GGATGTATTTGTAAATAAGCGATTGATTTCTAAATAATAAATCGAGTTTTGTTTTCATTGTTGGGAGTTATAGTTCAAAAATAGAAAAATTCACGGGTATTTATCTATTTTAATGCTTGAAAGCCATGGCTTCTGACTTAATTTTTTAATTTAGTATACAAATAAACCTCTATGAAAAAAGTTGTTATTGTATCAGCAGTTCGCACCCCTTTAGGAAGCTTTATGGGAAGTCTATCTACGGTAAAAGCTACGGAATTGGGAAGTACAGCTATTAAAGCAGCCTTGACAAAGGCTTCAATTGATCCCAGTGAAGTAGACGAAGTATTTATGGGTCATGTGATTCAGGCAGGCTGCGGACAAGCTCCTGCTCGACAAGCTGCGCTCAATGCTGGAATACCTTCAAATGTGCCTTGTACAACAGTAAATAAAGTTTGTGCTTCTGGCATGAAGAGTATCAGTCTAGCTGCTCAAGCAATCGCTTTAGGTGATGCTCAAGTGGTTGTTGCAGGAGGTATGGAAAATATGAGTTTAGCTCCACATCTATCACATTTGAGAACTGGAATTAAATTTGGAGACCAAGATTTAAAAGATTCGATGACGCTTGATGGCTTACAAGATGCATTTACACATCAAGCTATGGGAATCTATGCAGATCAATGTGCAACTAAAAACAAGATTTCAAGAGAAGATCAAGATGCCTATGCAATCAACTCTTATAAACGAGCTGAAAAAGCTTGGAATGATGGATTCTTTAACGAGGAAGTCATTCCAGTAGCAGTTCCTCAGAGAAAAGGCGATCCTGTGATTGTTTCTAAAGATGAAGAGTACACCAATGTTCGTTTCGATAAAATTCCTGCTCTTAGAGCTGCATTTACAAAGGATGGAACGGTGACTGCTGCCAATGCCTCAACGATCAATGACGGTGCTGCAGCCCTTGTTCTAATGAGTGAAGACAAGGCTAAAGAGTTAGGATTACAAGCGATGGCAATGATTCGCTCTACAGCGGATGCCGCCTTAGAACCTGAGTGGTTTACAGAAGCGCCTGCAGCTGCTCTTCCTAAAGCACTTGCTAAAGCAAATTTAAGTTTGGAGGATATCGATTTCTTTGAAATCAATGAGGCCTTTTCAGTAGTAAGTCTAGCCAATCAACAACTTCTAAATATCGACAGTGCTCAATTAAATGTCAATGGAGGTGCGGTGGCTCTCGGTCATCCACTCGGCTGTTCTGGTGCTCGAATTGTAGTGAGTCTTCTTCATATATTAAAACAAAACAAAGCTGAATTAGGTGCTGCTGCTATCTGTAATGGAGGTGGTGGTGCTTCTGCTCTAATCCTTCAAAATTTGTAGTGGATTAATGAAGTACGGAATTTGTAATTTAAGTGTAATACCCCTTCGAACTGAGGCCAACAATCTAGCTGCTCAGCAATCACAATTGCTATACGGTGAGCTGTTTAAAATCCTCGAACAGCGTAAATTTTTCAGTAGAATTAGATGTTTATTTGACAATTGCGAAGGCTGGATTAACAATTTACACTTTAAAGAACTCAATCAAGAAGAGTTTTATGAATTAAAAGACCTAAAGCCTTCTTACAATTACGATTTAGCACATTATGTGCACAATGAAAACAACAGTCTCATACCTGTGATTATCGGATCCAATCTAAGCGTTGCTCCTTATTTAAATCATCATACGGAAGCTTCTGTTATTCCCGATCAACATTCCATCGTATCAGCTGCCATGATGTATCTCAATGCTCCTAGTATTAAAGGTGGAAAGTCTCCCTTTGGGATTGATGCTAGTGGACTTACTCAAATGGCGTATAAGTTAAATGGTATTAAACTTCAAAGAACTGCTGCGGAGCAATCTACGCAAGGGGAAGCACTTAGTTTTATCGAAGAAGCAAAGGCTGGTGATTTAGTCTTTTTTGACAATAAAGAAGGAATTATTGATCACGTAGGAATACTTTTAGAAAACAACTACATCATTCATTCCTACGGCTGTGTCAGAATTGATCGAATCGATCATACGGGAATATTCAATTTAGAGACTAATACCTATACGCACTCTGTTCGAGTGATTAAATCCATTGTTTAAGCACAAAAAAAGCCCCCTTAAAGGAGGCTTTTTTGTTATTGAGATTTCGATCTTATTGATCGATTAAATCTTGAATTCTTTTGTAGTTTACAAAGTCACTCAATGCTCCGTAAATATTCTTTAATTGCTCTAAGAGTTCTTTGTTTCCAGGATTCGCTTCAACAGCAGCTTCTAATGCTTCAGCACCTTTTTTAAACAATCCTTCTTTTTGAGCTTTTAAGGCATCGTACTTAGCGATATCTTTTGCAGAATTACCTCTAATTGCATTCATCTCTTCAACTAATAAGTTTCCTTCATTGATATAAGAAGTTGACAAGTTGAGATGTGCATTGATATAGGATGGATCTAATTCAATCGACTTAGAATAAGCTGCTCTAGCTCCTTCATAGTCGTTTTGCTCCATACTGATTACTCCGATATTATAGTGTAAGTCAGGGTTTTGTGGATCGACAGAAATAGCCTCATTCATCAAACTTTTAAACTTGTCCTTATCTCCTTGTTTGAAGTAAAGATTAGCTTGGTTTAAAATTAAAGAAACATCGTTTGGATTTGCTTTTCTAGCATCGACATAAGCTTCCATCGCCTTCTCATCATTTCCTTCTTGAGTGTAAATAAGTGCGATGTTTTTGATGATTTCAGAACGCTTTGTTTCTGTTTTTTCATCTTTAGGTTCTTTGTGAGTACCCGCTTTAACCATGATATCGCGTTGTGCCTTATCCATAGCTACGCGCTCTCCAGTTGCAACATCAACTGCAGTGTACTTCATTTCAGATCCATCGTAATTGATGTCCTTGAGCTCGTTGTAGTATTTCAAAGCTAATTGATAATCTTTACCGCTAACTGCACTTGAGGCAGCGTAGTATAAGAAAATGGTGTCATTAGGACTGATCGAATAGCTCTTATACAATTTAGTTGCAGCATCTAAAAAGTTAGAAGCTTGATTGTCAGCTACAGCAGCATTGACTAGATCATTAGAGATTCCTTTTAATTTTTGAGCAACCTCATTTGACTTTACATGATTGTAAGCCTCAATAGCGTGATCGTATTGAGAATCATCTCCCGCTTTAGCCAAAATCGTATAGGCATCACCTAAATACTCGTAATAAGTAGTTCTGTACTTATCTTCTGCAGAGTCAATCGTTCCAGCTACAGGCTTTAAAGCATCTATAACCCCCTGTGCATCATTTGATTTCAATGCTTTCTTAGCAGCCTTTAATTCATCTTTTTGCGCAAAGCTAATTGCTGAAGCGAAGATGGCTACTACTAATAATAATTTCTGTTTCATTTTAAATTTAGTATAGTTATCAAATTATTCCTTATCTGTAGGAGTATCTGAATCTGAATCAGTATTGTTAACTTCAGATGCGCCATTAACTTCTATTTCGTTAATTTCAACATCATCTTCAACATCCTCCTCTTTCATTACTTTCGCAACTGCTGCAATGGCATCGTTATCTTTAATATTAATCAATCGAACTCCTTGTGTAGCTCTTCCCATTACTCTTAAATCCTCTACTGCCATACGAATTGCAATACCTGATTTATTAATTATCATTAAATCATCAGAATCCGTAACATTTTTTAAGGCCACTAATTTACCGGTTTTTTCCGTAATAGAAATAGTTTTAACACCTTTTCCTCCACGATTGGTAATTCGGTAGTCTTCAATATCGGATCGTTTTCCATAGCCTTTTTCTGAAACAACAAGAATATTATCCTCAAGATTGTTAACAGAAATCATGCCAATTACTTCATCGGAGTCATCAGCAAGTGTAATTCCTCTTACACCAGCTGCATTTCTACCCATAGGTCTGGTCTTGTTCTCTTCGAACCGAATCGCCTTTCCAGATTTCAATCCAAGGAATACATGAGAGGTCCCCGTAGTTAATTTAGCTTCGAGTAACTCATCCCCTTCTCTAATAGTAATTGCATTGATACCGTTGGTTCTAGGTCTTGAATACTGTTCTAAAGAAGTCTTTTTAACCGTACCTTTTTTAGTAGCCATAATCACATAGTGAGAATTTACGTATTCTTCATCTTTGAGATCCTGAGTACATATAAAAGCCTTAACCTTATCGTCTGGTGTAATATTAATCAAGTTTTGAATTGCTCTACCTTTAGAAGTTCTACTTCCTTCTGGTATTTCATAAACGCGCATCCAGAAACACTTCCCTGTTTGCGTAAAGAAGAGCATGTATTGATGATTAGTACCCACAAAGAGATGCTCTAAGAAATCTTCATTTCGAGTAGCAGAGGCTTTTTGACCTACTCCTCCTCTGTTTTGTGTCTTGTATTCAGAAAGTGATGTTCGTTTGATATAACCAGCATGTGAGATCGTAATCACTACCTGCTCATCAGGAATCATATCTTCAATACTGAGGTCTCCACCAGCGTAGTTAATCTCCGAACGACGTTCATCACCGTATTTGTCTTTTACTTCAATCAGTTCGTCTTTGATGATCTGCATACGACGCTCTTTATTGGCTAAGATATCTTTGCAGTCTGCAATAAACTTAACTATTTCATCGTATTCAGCTCTTAATTTATCTTGTTCGAGACCTGTTAACTGACGCAGTCTCATTTCAACGATAGCCTTTGCTTGAATTTCAGTAAGCTCAAAAGCTTTCATCAAGGACTCTCTCGCCTCATCAGGGCTCTTAGATGCTCTGATCAATTTAATTACCTCATCGATATTGTCAGAAGCGATAATCAATCCTTCTAATATATGTGCTCTCGCTTCAGCCTTAGCTAATTCAAACTCCGTTCTTCTAACTACTACTTCGTGACGGTGATCTACAAAGTGACCAATCATCTCTTTGACATTCAATAGCTGTGGACGTCCTTTTACAAGTGCAATATTGTTGACGCTAAATGAAGATTGAAGTGCCGTGTACTTATAGAGCATATTGAGTACGATATTTGGAATCGCATCGCGTTTTAACACATAGACAATACGCATTCCATTTCTATCAGACTCATCTCTAATAGTTGAAATACCTTCGATCTTTTTATCGTTGACAAGATCCGCTGTTTTCTTGATTAAATCTGCCTTGTTTACTTGATATGGTATTTCAGTTACTACGATACACTCGCGATCTCTAATCTCTTCCATAGTAGCCTTACCGCGCATGACAACACGACCTCTACCAGTGTGAAAAGCTTCCTTCACTCCATCGTATCCGTAAATGATTCCTCCTGTTGGAAAATCTGGAGCTTTGATATGCGTGATGAGTTCGTCAATTTCTATTTCGTTATTGTCGATATAAGCCACTGTTCCGTCGATTACTTCAGATAAGTTATGAGGCGGCATATTAGTCGCCATCCCTACTGCAATACCTGAGGCTCCATTGACTAGTAAATTTGGAATTCTCGTTGGAAGAACTACCGGTTCTTTTAAAGAATCATCAAAATTGAGTTGATGATCAACAGTGTCCTTGTCGATATCTGCCAACATGTCTTCAGAAATCTTACGCATACGCGCTTCTGTATAACGCATTGCTGCAGGACTATCCCCATCGACTGACCCAAAGTTTCCTTGACCGTCGACTAGCATATAGCGCAAAGACCATTCCTGAGCCATACGCACCATGGTGTCATATACTGATGAATCCCCGTGTGGGTGATACTTACCGAGTACCTCACCGACAATTCTCGCTGATTTTTTATAAGAACTATTAGACCTAACTCCTAGCTCATGCATTCCAAATAATACTCTTCTGTGTACTGGCTTTAAACCGTCTCTTACATCTGGTAGGGCACGTGACACAATGACCGACATAGAATAATCTATGTAGGCTGACTTCATCTCATCATCAATATTTATTGGAATTAACTTTTCTCCTTCTGCCATAGATAATTAAATAATATGGTTAGTGTTATAATAATAAGGCAAGATAAACAAAATACCTAGTACAAGTAGGTGCTCATAAAGCTATTATTAAACAATTTATCAACATTTTTTAACCCCAAAAAAGTTGATAAAATATTCCTTCTTTTCTTTGTTTTATCAGTATAATTTTGTGAATTGTAAACGCTATCATATATAATTAGGTATGATATTTGACTGTGAATTAATAGAGATTTATTAATTTTAAAGGAAGAAGTAATATATGGATGAAAATTTTTCACCTAGAGTAAAAGACGTCATTGCGTATAGCAAGGAGGAAGCCTTGAGGTTGGGTCACGATTTCATAGGCACAGAACATCTATTGCTCGGTTTACTCAGAGACGGTAGTGGAAAGGCTATAAATATATTAGACTCTCTCGCAATTGATTTTGAGCTCTTAAGAAGAAAAATAGAGGCTTTAAATCCTGTGGATGCCAATCATCCAAGTCTTACAGATCAGAACAATTTACATTTGACAAGACAGGCAGAGCGCGCTTTAAAGACTACTTTTTTAGAGGCAAAGCTCTTTCAGAGCACTGCAATTAATACCGCACATTTATTACTGTGCATTCTCAGAAATGAAAACGACCCTACTACCAAGATACTCAATAAGATGAACGTTGATTACGAAGGGGTCAAAGAACAATTTAAGACGATGCTTACAAACGAAGACAACTATATTTCAGAAACCCCAAGAAGTTCTTTTTCAGACGAACAAGAATCTTCTCAGAGTGAAGAGCGATTCAGCGGTTCTGCCAAGACCAAAACAAATAAGAAGTCGAAGACTCCTGTTCTCGATAATTTTGGAAGAGACCTCACTCAAATGGCTGAAGAAAACAAATTAGATCCAGTAGTTGGTAGACTTAAAGAAATTGAACGCGTTTCTCAAATTCTCAGTAGAAGAAAGAAAAACAATCCGCTTTTAATCGGAGAACCAGGTGTTGGTAAAAGTGCTATTGCTGAAGGATTAGCACTTAGAATTGTTCAAAAAAAGGTATCTCGTGTCTTGTTTAACAAACGAGTAGTTACCTTGGATTTAGCTTCACTTGTCGCTGGTACTAAATACAGAGGTCAATTCGAAGAGCGAATGAAAGCAGTGATGAATGAAGTTGAAAAAAACGACGACATCATCCTCTTTATAGACGAAATACACACCATTGTTGGTGCAGGAGGTGCTACCGGAAGTTTAGATGCTTCCAATATGTTTAAACCAGCACTAGCAAGAGGAGAAATCCAATGTATTGGCGCCACTACCATCGATGAATACAGACAGTATATCGAAAAAGATGGAGCCTTAGAGCGTAGATTTCAAAAGGTAATGATCGAACCTACGACCATTGAAGAAACCATTGAAATACTCAACAATATTAAGAGTAAATACGAGGATCACCACAATGTCCTCTTTACAGATGAAGCTATCAAAGCCTGCGTTACCCTTACAGAGCGCTATATGTCTGATCGATTCTTGCCAGACAAGGCTATCGATGCACTTGACGAAGCAGGTTCTAGAGTTCACATCAGCAATATGGATGTCCCTCAAGAAATTGTGAATTTAGAACAAGAACTAGAAGAAGTTCGAGAAGCTAAAAACACCGTCGTCAACAAACAGAAATACGAAGAGGCTGCTAAACTAAGAGACGATGAGAAAAAAATTGAAAAAAAGCTTCAAATTGAACAGGAACTCTGGGAAGAAGAGGCTAAAAAACACAAGGATACCGTTACAGAAACTCATGTAGCAGATGTGGTATCCATGATGAGTGGTATTCCGGTCACTAAAATTGCTCAAGAAGAAAGTGTTAAGCTAGCAGAATTACCTGAACTCATCAAGGGATCAGTTATCGGTCAAGACGAGGCTGTTGCTAAAGTAGCGAAGGCTATTCAGAGAAACAGAGCTGGATTAAAAGACCCTAATAAACCGATTGGATCTTTTATTTTCTTAGGTCAAACAGGAGTTGGTAAAACCCAGTTAGCCAAAGTCTTAGCAAAGGAAATATTTGATTCTGAAGAGGCCTTAATCCGTATCGATATGAGTGAGTATATGGAAAAATTTGCCATATCGAGACTTATCGGATCTCCTCCGGGCTATGTGGGTTATGAAGAAGGTGGACAACTCACCGAAAAAGTTCGTAGAAAACCCTATTCAGTAATTTTATTAGACGAAGTAGAAAAAGCACATCCAGATGTGTTCAATATGTTACTTCAAGTCTTGGATGACGGTTATTTAACCGATAGCCTAGGGCGCAAAATCGACTTTAGAAACACCATCATCATCATGACTTCTAATTTGGGGTCTAGACAACTCAAGGATTTTGGTCAAGGAGTTGGGTTTGGAACTACTGCAATGAAGTCTCAAGAAG
>DAIRFL010000081.1:0-8320 GCA_036795105.1 Flavobacteriaceae bacterium
CATCTGTACAAACAAATTCTTATCAGTCTTCGATTAAATCCTGTAAATCAGAATGTGAGAATACAACTTCGGGAGCAATTAGATTTTGCGACGATCTTATATCACAAAGGTTTGTATAAGCAGAGTTTAAAAATACTCGACAAGGCTAAGAATCTAGCGAATTCACATCAGGAAAAAAGTATTGCTTTTGAGATTGTAGAATTAGAAAAAGTTATTGAAACGCAATATATCACAAGGTCTATTCCAGAACGTGCAGAAGAGCTTGCCAAGGAGTCAGAACTCTTGTCACAAGACAATTTACTTGCGAGTAAACTCTCCAATCTATCCCTTCAACTCTACGGAATGATGCTTAAATTTGGCTATGTCCGTTCCGATGAAGAACTTAAAAAAGTTGAAGATTACTTTAAAGAACAGATGCCCAAAGTTCAACTTGAACAGCTTGGGTTTAGGGAAAAACTCTGGTACTATAAGGCCTATTTATGGTATTCATTCCTAACTCAGGATTTCTTATCATCTTATAAATACTCCTCAAAATTAGTGGGTCTCTTCAACGATAACCCTGAGATGATACGCCTCAATCCGGTCTTTTATCTCAAGGGGAATAACTACCTTTTAGAGTCTTTGTTTTTTCTCAATTACAGCAGTCAATTCAAAGAGGTATTATCCAAATTAGAAGAGGAAATTGACAGGGGAACTATCCCACAAAACGACAATTTACTCTCCCTTAGTTTTTTGTATTTAAACGCCCATAAGCTCAATCAATACTTCATGGATGGAGCATTTAAACAAGCGCTATATTTAGTAGATGAAATCAATGAGGGGATCAAAATGCACAAGGAGCGAATCGATCAACATCACATTATGGTGCTCCATTACAAAATAGCCAGTTTGTATTTCGGAGTGGGGGATTACAAAAACAGTATTCACTACCTCAAAACGATCATCAACAACAAAACTCTAAAAATGAGAGAGGATCTCATGTGTTTTGCCAGACTCTTGAGTTTAGTAGCTCATTACGAAGCAGGCTTGGATTATCACTTGGAAGTACAGCTCAAAAGCACCTATAAGTTCTTGTTAAAGATGAATGACTTGAAGGCTGTTCAAAAGGAAATTATCAAGTTTTTGAGAAAATTAGGAGATATCTATCCAGGTGAACTCAAAGCTGCATTTAAGGAGTTGTACGACGACTTAAAAATATATGAAAACCACCCTTATGAAAAGAGGGCATTTCTGTATTTAGATATTTTGTCATGGTTGAAAAGCCACCTAGAAAACAAGGCAATTGCCGATGTTATCAGCGAAAAATCTCAGGCGATTAACAGATAATTACTCACAGAGTTTCCACAGGGGATCTTCCGTAGGTGTGGGGGCTGTAATAGTTAGCTCTTCTTTTTTTACAGGATGAATAAACTGTAATTTTCTAGCGTGTAAGTGAATACTGCCATCCTTGTTGGATCTAGGGAATCCGTATTTTAAATCTCCTTTAATGGGAGCTCCTATTTTAGAGAGCTGTGAGCGTATTTGGTGATGTCTCCCGGTATGCAATTCAATTTCCAAGAGGTGATAGCGGTCAAAAGATTTGATCAATCGATAGCTCAGCGATGCTTTTTTAGCTCCTTCAACTTCTTTATCGTGTGCGTAAGATTTGTTTTGTTTTGGATTTCTAAGCAGGTAGTGAACCAGGGTTTCACTCTTCTTTTTTGGTTTGTCTTTAACGATGGCCCAATAGGTTTTTTGGGTTTGTTTTTCAGCAAACATCTTATTTAAACGACTCAGAGCCTTAGAAGTTTTTGCAAAAACAATAACTCCTGTGGTCGGTCGGTCCAATCGATGTGGAACCCCTAGATAAACAGCTCCGGGTTTCTCATCTCTTTTTTTGATAAAGGCCTTTATAAGATCGCTTAAAGGAGCGTCATTTGTTTGATCTCCCTGAACGAGATCTCCAGCTCTTTTGTTAATTACAAAGAGGTGATTGTCTTCGTAGAGAATCTCAATGGCGTCAGAAGTTGTTCTGTTGGAATTAAACAAGAGTAATTAGTATTGTTCTTCTTGATTTGGAAAATCTTTAGACTTGACATCTGCAACATACTGCTTAATGGCAGAGGTCATTTCTTCGTAGAGACTCATATACCTTCTTAAAAAGCGAGGATTGAACTCATGGGTCATTCCGAGTAAGTCGTGAATTACCAATACTTGACCGTCAACCCCGTCTCCAGCACCAATACCGATGATAGGAATTTGTACACTTTTTGCAATTTCAGCCGCTAGAGCTGCAGGTATTTTTTCTAAGACGATTGCAAAACATCCTAATTCTTCTAAGAGTTTTGCATCTTTCTTGAGTTGTTTAGCTTCTTCTTCTTCCTTAGCTCTTACTGAATAGGTTCCAAATTTATAGATGGATTGAGGGGTGAGTCCTAAATGTCCCATAACAGGAATCCCTGCTTTGATGATTCGCTTGACGGAATCTTTAATGTCTTTACCCCCTTCGAGTTTTACAGCATGAGCACCCGATTCTTTCATGATACGAATGGCTGATTTCAAGGCTTCTTTTGGATCTGATTGGTAACTCCCAAAGGGAATATCAACCACTACTAAGGCTCTTTCTACTGCTCTGATAACCGATTGAGCGTGATAGATCATTTGATCCAAAGTAATGGGAAGGGTTGTTTCGTGACCTGCCATCGTGTTCGAGGCTGAATCACCTACTAATATCACATCCACCTTAGCGTTATCGACAATTCTTGCCATGGAATAATCATAGGAAGTAAGCATGGAAATTTTTTCTCCCTGCTGTTTCATATCTACAAGGGATTTTACGGTAACGCGTTTAAATTCTTTTTTTGCTGTTGACATAGCTGTGTTTTGAGGTGTAAAAATACAAAAAGCTCTTAAAAGCTTAGGTTTGGTCAGTTTGACAAGCAGTTAGGTTTCTGGTATCGATGATGTTTGAAATCAACCACTGATCTTCTATAAGGACAAATATAAAGGAATTTACTCCACAATGGCTGAATTGCTTGTCGACGTAAAACTCATAGGGAACAAATGCATGGACGAGTCCTTTTGCAATTTGGATAGAAGCTTTTGAGATACGCTCTTCAAAATGAATACTGTCTGGGATAGATCCAATGGAGCTCACAAATTTCGCTATGGGTTCTTCAATTATTTTGGTCGAACCGTCTTTGAGTTTAACAACAGATTGTAAAGAAGCCGAAGCATCAAAATAGCTTTTGAGTTCAAGGGTATCTTTGCGGTGAAAATCTTCAAAGAAATCTTTGATCTTTTGATCGATAACTGCAGTTGGATCTTTTTGGGCAAGAGCGATACTACTGCTCAATAATACGCTCAATAAAATTAATTTTTTAATCATAATAATTAGTTTAACAGTCTGAAAATCCAACACTTACAGCTAGACCTCCTGTAGAAGTTTCTTTGTAATTCGTATTCATATCTCTAGAAGTAGCCCACATCGTAGAAACCACTTTGTCCAAGGTGACCTTTATGGCGTCTACATCAGTTTCTAAAGCTAAAGTAGAGGCGCTAATTGCCTTAATGGCTCCCATTGAATTGCGTTCGATACAAGGAATTTGTACCAATCCACCAACAGGGTCACAAGTGAGCCCGAGGTGGTGTTCCATGGCAATTTCAGCAGAAGTAAGGATTTGTTTAGGACTACCGCCAATTACTGCAGTTAAACCTGCAGCGGCCATAGCAGAAGAAACCCCGATTTCTGCCTGACATCCTCCAAGAGCTGCAGAAATAGTTGCCCCTTTTTTAAAGATGCTTCCAATTTCTCCAGCGACCAATAAGAATTTTTTGATTTTATTAAAGGAAGCCTTGTGATTTTCTATGACGATATAATACATCAATACCGCAGGGATGACCCCGGCTGAACCATTTGTAGGAGCTGTCACGACTCTTCCCATAGCTGCATTGACTTCATTCACACTAAGAGCGAAGCAACTTACCCATTTGAGAATTTCTTTAAACTTCACCTCAGTTTTACGAATGGATTCAATCCACTGCTGTGGATTGCTATAGGGTTGATCTCCGATGAGTTTTGCATTGAGATCATAGGCTCTTCTCTTGACATTTAATCCTCCAGGTAAGATTCCTTCACTATGACATCCATCATACATGGCTCCAAGCATCGTTTCCCACACTTGTTTGATTTTGAGGTCTATTTCAGCATCAGACCTCAAGGCGCGCTCGTTGTTTAAAACGACCTGGTCGACACTCATCTGATTTTGTTTACAGTGCTTTAATAAATCTCCTCCGTTTTCAATAGGATAAGGGAAGACACTGTTTAAGGTATCAACTTCTACTGTTTTTTTATCGCCTTTTTCAATGATGAATCCTCCTCCGATAGAATAGTAGGTTTTGACAAATTCATCACCATTATTCAATTTACCTATAAATCGAATTCCATTGGGGTGGTAATTGAGAAACTTATTTCTAAAAACAATATTCGTTTGGGGATCAAAATCAATACTGCGTTTGCCCTCGACTAGGAGTTGTTTTTTGGTTTCTATGGATTCTAAGGTCTCTTTTAAATCCTGAGAACTAATCGTTTCTGGGTCTTTGGCAGAAAGCCCTAGCATCACAGCTTTGTCGGTGGCATGTCCTTTTCCAGTCAAAGAGAGGGAGCCGTATAGGTTGACAGTAAGCGATTCTAGCTGATCGATAGAATTAGTAGCGTTGAGTTCAGAGAGGTATTGCTCAGCAGCTCTCCAAGGACCTAAGGTATGGGAACTAGAGGGACCAACACTAATTTTTAGCATATCAAAAACACTGATGCATTCCATAGTTGAGATTTAAGCTAGTATAAAAATAGACTTTATTTTAGATTCTAACCTATGACATTATCAAATATTAGCCTATAAATAAACTGCCAGACTGTCATATTTTTGTCAATGGCACAATAGTTGTCTTAGGATGTGTGAGTTTATAAAAAATTGAAACAAAATTAAAATCATAAATCATGAGTAAAATTATAGGTATAGATTTAGGAACAACGAACTCTTGTGTTTCCGTAATGGAGGGGAATGAACCCGTTGTAATTCCTAATGCAGAAGGAAAGAGAACAACGCCTTCCGTTATTGCCTTTGTAGAAGGTGGAGAGATCAAGGTTGGAGATGCTGCTAAGAGACAAGCAGTGACGAATCCTGAAAAGACCATTTATTCGATTAAACGATTTATGGGGAACAAATATTCTGAATCTTCTAAAGAAGCGACTAGAGTACCTTATAAAGTAGTTAAAGGTGATAATGATACTCCAAGAGTAGATGTTGATGGGCGTTTGTATACTCCACAAGAATTGTCAGCGATGGTTCTTCAAAAAATGAAGAAAACCGCTGAAGATTACTTAGGGCAAGATGTGACAGGAGCTGTAATTACAGTACCTGCATACTTTAACGACGCTCAACGTCAAGCGACTAAAGAGGCTGGTGAAATTGCTGGCTTAAAGGTAGAGCGTATCATTAACGAACCAACAGCTGCTTCTTTAGCATATGGTTTAGACAAAAAAGATCACGATCAAAAAATCGTAGTATTTGACTTTGGTGGTGGTACTCACGATGTATCCATCCTCGAATTAGGAGATGGAGTATTTGAAGTATTATCTACTGATGGAGATACACACTTAGGTGGTGATGATGTCGATCAAAAGATTATCGATTGGTTAGCTGAAGAATTTTTAGCTGAAGAAAATATGGATCTTAGAAAAGATGCTATGGCTCTTCAACGTTTAAGAGAGGCTGCTGAAAAAGCGAAGATCGAACTTTCGTCTTCTGCTCAAACAGAGATCAACCTTCCTTATGTAACTGCTACTGCTTCAGGACCTAAGCACCTTGTGAAAACATTGACTAAAGCTAAATTCGATCAATTAATTGACGATTTAGTAGCGCGTACGATTAAGCCGTGTGAGACTGCTTTAAAATCTGCAGGTCTTTCTAAGAGCGATATCGATGAAATCATTTTAGTTGGTGGATCTACACGTATTCCTGCAGTTCAAGAAGCTGTTGAGAAATTCTTTGGAAAGAAACCTTCAAAAGGAGTAAACCCAGATGAGGTAGTTGCAGTAGGTGCAGCAATCCAAGGAGGGGTATTAACTGGAGATGTTAAAGATGTATTGTTATTAGACGTGACTCCACTATCATTAGGAATTGAAACAATGGGAGGAGTGATGACTAAACTCATCGAATCGAATACGACGATTCCAACGAAGAAATCACAGGTGTTCTCTACAGCTGCTGACAATCAACCTTCAGTTGAGATTCACGTATTACAAGGTGAGCGTCCAATGGCACAAGACAATAAAACGATTGGTCGATTCCACTTAGATGGAATTCCACCAGCACAAAGAGGGGTACCTCAAATTGAAGTAACCTTTGATATTGATGCCAACGGTATTATTAAAGTATCTGCTACAGATAAAGCTACTAATAAGACCCAAGATATCAGAATTGAAGCTTCGTCTGGATTAACTGAAGAAGAAATTCAAAAGATGAAAGCGGATGCTGAAGCAAATGCTGAAGCAGATAAAAAAGCTAAAGAAGAAGCCGATAAAATCAATGAGGCTGATGCGATGGTATTTCAAACTGAAAAACAATTGAAAGAGTTTGGAGATAAGCTTTCTGATGATAAAAAAGCACCGATTGAAAAAGCTTTAGAAGATCTTAAAAAAGCATTAGAATCAAGAGATGTAGCTGTGATTACTCCAGCATTAGACGCTCTTAATGAGGCTTGGAAAGTAGCTTCTGAAGAAATGTACAAAGCGCAGGCTGAGGCTCAACAAGCAGCAGGTGATCCTGCTCAAGGAGCTGATACTTCAAATGAAAACCAAGGAGACAATGTAGAAGATGTCGACTTTGAAGAAGTGAAGTAATTTTCATAAAAACAAATAGTTTAAAAGGGCGGGTTTCCGCCCTTTTTTTTGATATTTTTACAAGGTGAAACAACTCTTAAACAGAATTGGCGTACTCCTTTTAATAGGGACTTTATCCCTCTTTAAGGCCTATGGACAGCAGCTAAAGTTCAGATCGGATTTTAGCCTCAATGGGCCTGTAAAAAAATGCACCGTACTCACTAGCTACGGAAAGGAAATTTACAGTTTTACAAAAGATGGAAAACTCCAAGAGTTAACCTCTTATTTTGACGACAATAACTATCAACAAATAAGATATACCTATAAGGATAGCTTGCTAATTGAGCGTAGAATAGAGCTTTACGAAATGGGTAAACTCGATCCACAGGCTTCAAGTATCAATGTGTATCAATCTGATTCAACAGGACTTTTACAAAAGCAGTTCATCGTCGATTACAACAGCAATACTTTAGAAGAATTGAGTTATAGTTACGACTCTATCGGTCGTTTAGCTCAATTGAAGAAATTGACGAAGAACGGTTTGAGTACCATACAATACACCAGCGCTACTGACAGCTTAGGTCACATACATAATACGGTCTTAATTGACAGTGTGATAAGGCGTCAAACCGACAGTATCCCCCTTGCTTTACTGCACAAAGATTCCTTAACTCATACCCGGACAATTTATTACCTAGACGGAATTGAGGATCGAGCTGAGGAGAAGAAATACGATCACAAATCAGCTATCGTCTATTCCAAAAATGAGCTTTACCTCTTGGATGACAATCAGTGGTATGTTCAAAAACAGGAGGAGTTTGAGTTTAATGAGAAGGGACAAATGATTCAAAAAGTAACCAAGGAGGGAACGACCTCCTTCACTCAGAAGTTTTTGTATCAAACCGATGGTACTGAGTATCAAAACTGGGTAAAGCAAATAGTGATGCCCAATATGACCTATATTACAAGAATCATAGAATACTTTGAGGAGAACTGATCCTTTTTTCTAAATTTACCTTATGAATAAAGAAGCCGTATTATCTAAATGCAATCAAATCAGTAAAAACACCCTAATGGAGACACTCTCAATTGAGTATGTCGATGTGGGTGAAGATTTTTTAACTGCTCGTATGCCTGTAGGACCTAAAGTCCACCAACCTGATGGAATATTACACGGAGGTGCTACGGTAGCTCTTGCTGAAAGTGTTGGCTCAGCGGCCTCTTTTATTTTTTTGGATGCAGAACATCACATGATCAGAGGATTAGAAATTTCTGCAAATCACATCAAAAGTGTTAAAGAGGGGTTTGTCTATGCCACGGCACGGTTTATACACAAAGGGAGAACTACTCAATTGTGGAAAATTAGAATTTGCGACGAGCAGGATCGTTTAATTTCTCTTTGTAAACTAACGACTATATCATTAGCTAAATAAATGAAAAGAGATTTTTGTTCCATCT
>DAIRFL010000312.1:0-1264 GCA_036795105.1 Flavobacteriaceae bacterium
CTACGGATATTGCAATTAGTCTTTTTGAATTAAAATCTAAAAAGGTTCCGGTTAATGCGCTGATAAATTTTCAATTAGCTCCTGGATATATAATTGATCAAATGAGTGTAAAACCCGATTCAATTGTAATAAGTGGATCAAAAGAAGAACTTGAAAACTACTGTGCGATTAATACAAAGTACCTTCGTTTTCCAAAACTCAACCAAGATTTAACCACAGAGGTGGATTTAGAAATTCCCGAGGATGCTTTTAATTTAAAGTTGTCACAAGCATCAGTTACAGTGAGTGCTAGCGTTGAGCGTTATATGGATCGTTATTATGAATTGGACATAGAGCAAATCAACAGCAGTGACAGTTTGCTCTTAAAGACGTTTCCTTCAAGAGTAAGCATTCTGGTCTATGCTTTAGTCAAGGATTTAAAAGAGATATCAAAAGATGACTTCAAGGTGTATGTCGATGCTCAGAAAGCATTGAACAACAAAACAGAGTTGCTAGAGCTTCAGCTGCAACTTAACAACCCTAAGATTAAATCTGCATTTCTGATGGAAAAACAGGTGGAATATATACTGAGATAAAATGATAAAGGTCGGTCTTACAGGAGGAATAGGTGTTGGTAAAACAACAGTTGCCAAGATTTTTGAGTCTTATGGGATTCCTGTGTTTTATTCCGATACAGTGTCTAAGGAACTACTGTCGACCGACACCGAGCTTAAAAACAGTGTTGTAGAGCTCTTTGGAGAGGACTCTTATAAAGGAAATCAGCTCAACAGAAAACATATCGCAGCTCAACTGTTTGCGGATCACACTAAAAGAGAAGCGCTAGAAGCGGTCTTGTACCCTAGTGTACGAGAGGCTTTTAATCAATGGGCTTCTGAGCAAAACAGTCCCTATGTGATCAATGAATCGGCACTTATCTTTGAAAAGAACCTCCAATCGTATTTCGACAAGATCATTTTGGTAAAAGCTCCTGTTGATTTGAGAGTTGAACGCGTAATGAAGAGAGACAGCAGCTCTGAAAAGGAGGTGAGAGCTCGAATCCAACTTCAAAACCACGAATCTCAGATTGAGCATTTATCAGATTTTGTTATAAATAACGACAATTCAACAAAATTAGAATCAATTTGTTTAAATATCCACAATAAATTAACCAATCAATAGTATAAATAATAATAATTTAACTTAATAGATAAATTATTCATTATCAGTTAACAATTTAAATTAAAATATTTAATTTTGTTAACATATGAAAAAGGTCAATTTTTTA